>JBAVCA010000107.1:0-9920 GCA_049586475.1 Nocardioides sp. | reverse complement strand
GCATCGCTTCCCGACTGGACGATCTACGTCGGTATCGGGGTCTTCGGGGTGGGCCTTGCTGTCGCCCTCGCCCAGCTGGTTCCGGCCAAGCCCATGCCCATGTCCGCGGAGCAACGTGTCTCGACCTACGCCTCCCGCCTGCCTGGAAACGGCCCTGGATCCGCCGCCGCGACGGTCTCGAAACCACAGTCGGATGCCGCCCTCACCCAGGCGAGCGAGGCGGTCGGCAGTCTTCTCGCGCGCAACAAGGGTCTCGAGGCGCGGATCGCGCAGCGGCTCGCGGCAGCCGGAAGCGAGCTCAAGGCCTCCGAGTGGCTCCTCGTCCACACCGGCGCTTTCGTCGCCATCACGGCGGTGGGGCTGCTGCTCGGACGCGGCAACCTCGTGATCGGGCTGATGTTCATGGTGGCCGGGGCGGTGCTTCCGTGGGTGTACCTGAAGTTCCGCGGCGGCCAACGCCGCAAGCGTTTCGATTCCCTCCTCCCCGAGACGCTGCAGCTGATGTCGGGCTCGCTCTCGGCAGGCCTGTCGCTGATGCAGTCGATCGACACGATCGTGCGTGAGGGCAACGAACCTGTGAGGTCGGAGTTCAAGCGCGTGCTGGTCGAGACGCGGCTCGGTGTCTCGTTGGAGGACGCGATGGACGGCGTGGCCGACCGCTTCGAGAGTCGCGACTTCCGCTGGGTGGTCATGGCGATCAGGATCCAGCGCCAGGTCGGCGGCAACCTGGCCGAGCTCCTCAACACTGTGGCCGACACGATGCGCGAGCGCGAATACATCCGCCGCCAAGTCAACGCACTCGCCGCGGAGGGCAAGCTGTCGGCCATCGTCCTGAGTGCGCTCCCAGTGCTGTTCCTGCTGTACCTCATCGCGGCGCAGGGCGACTACGTTGCTCCTCTGTTCGCAACGCCGCGCGGGCTGATCATCCTGCTCGGGTCTGGTCTGTGGCTTGGCGTCGGTGTCTTCTGGATGAGCAAGCTCATCAAGGTGGAGGTCTGAGATGATCCTCGTCTTCGTACTGGGAGTGATCCTGGTGTTCGTCGCGATCACGCTGGTTGCCCTGTCGTTCGGCGCCAAGCCCGAGGGCGGGGTCTCTCGCTCGCTGGCCGTCCTCAGGGCCATGACGAATGCTCCCGAGGCACTCACCCGAGATCTGGACCGACCCTTCGCCGAGCGGGTCCTCGAGCCGTTGCAACGGCGAGCGTTGCTGATCGGGCGGCGACTGTCGGGCTCGGATGGTGCCGACCGACTGCAGAGGAAGCTCGACTATGCCGGCAACCCCGGCAACATGGGCGCCGATCGCGTCGTCGCGCTGAAGGTCATCGGTGGGGGGGCTCTCCTGATGGTCGGACTGGCGCTGGGCCTGCTCCTGGACGTCGATCTTCCCGTCCTGGCTCTGCTGTGCGCCGGGGGTCTGGCGCTCGGGTTCTTCGCTCCGAATCTGTACCTGTACCAAGCGACCTACAACCGCTCCGAGCAGCTCACCAAGGAGCTCCCCGACGCGATCGACCTGCTGACCATCTCGGTGGAGTCGGGCCTGGGGTTCGACGCAGCGTGCCAGCAGGTGTCCCGGAACACCAAGGGTCCCTTGTCCGAGGAGTTCACCCGGATGCTCAGCGAGATGCAGATCGGTCAGAGCCGATCCCAGGCGCTGCGCTCCATGGCTGAGCGCACCAACGTCGACGACGTCCGCGGTTTCGTCAGCGCCATGGTGCAAGCCGACGCCTTCGGGATCCCCATCGGATCCGTGCTGCGTGTCCAGTCCAAGGAGATGCGCATCAAGCGTCGCCAGCGTGCCGAGACCAAAGCTCAGCAGGTCCCGGTCAAGATCACGGTCCCCCTGATCTTCTGCATCCTGCCGTGCCTGCTTGCGGTCGTCCTCGGACCGGCCGCCCTGGCCATCCTCAACGGCGGCCGGTAGGACGTCGGACGTGCCCACACGGCAGGCCCTCCTGATCGCGGTGAGCGCACGCATCTTCGTGCTGGCGGCGCTGACGGCTCCTATCGTCTGGTATCGGGACCGTCCCTCCTTGATCGCGCTGGGCGTGCTCGCCGGCATCTGGTTGATGGCTCAGATCGCCGAACGGTCGACACAGCATCCAGCGCGAGTAATCACTCTGGAGGCCGTGCTCGTCGGAGCCGTGTGCGGCCTCGTGCTCGACGCAGCCCCGGCCCTGTTGCTCTCCCTGGCTCTTCCGCCTTTTCTTGCTGCCATTTACGGAGGGCTGCCGGTCGCCCGTCTTGCTCTGGCGGCAGAGCTCATCGCAGTACTCGCGGCTCTCTTGGTCTCCACGCATCGTGTCTCGGCGGAACAGGGACTCAGCATCTTCACCTGGGGCATGGCTGGGCTCGGGCTCGGGCTGATCGGCAGCTTTGTGCACGAGATGGCCGAGCGTGACCCCGGAGAGCTCGCGGCCTACCTCGACGCCCAGCGACTCATCCGTCGACTCCTCGACCTGTCCGGCGACCTCAGCTACGGCCTGGACGTCACCTCACTCGCCGGATCCGTCGTCAGTGACGTCCGCGACCAGCTGCCGACGTCGGCGCTAGGTCTCTACCTCCCGCGCGGAGAGCTGTTGGTGCCGTTGGTCACGAAGCTGGACGACCCCCTCGAGCGGCTGGGCGAGGCTGAAGCGCTGGCCGTCGAGTCCTGGGCTCGCGGCGAACCGCTTGTCTACCAGCGTTGCTTCGCCTTCCCCCTCGGCGACGCCGCAGTGGTCGCCGGCCTGCTCTCCGACGAGGCCGACATCGACGTCGAGGTCATTGAGCGATCGATCCTGTCCCTCTGTCAACAGCTGCGAACGAAGGCAGTGCAGCTCGACACAGCACTGCTGTTCTCCGACTTTCGTGATCTCGCCTCCTCCGACGTGCGCCAGCGCCTCGCACGCGAGATGCACGACGGGGTTGCCCAGGACATCGCCTCGCTCGGTTACCTCGTTGACGCTCTTGCCTCTCGGCCCGCAGACGACGGGCAGGCTCAGCAGTTAAGGGTGCTGCGCGAGCGCATCACCACGATCGTGGCCGAGGTGCGCCAGTCGGTGCTCACGTTGCGTACCAGCATTGGGGAGTCGCAGAGCCTAGGCGCTGCGATCGGCTCCGTCGCCCGCCACCTGAGCGAGTCGTCCGGAATCCCGATTCGCGTGCGGCTGGACGAGCAGTCCACCCGGCTGCGACCCGAAGTAGAGGCCGAGCTCTTCCGGATCACGCAGGAGGCCATGAACAACGCCATCAAGCACGCCCGCTGCACCGCGATCGATGTCACCTGCCAGGTGCACGCGCCAGACGCGCTGATCGTCATCCGCGACGATGGCCGAGGCTTGCAGCCGGCGCGTGGTGACTCGCACGGGTTGAAGATCATGCACGAACGCGCTCGGCTCGCCGGCGCCGCGCTGAGCATCACCGACGGTGTCAACGGGGGCTTGGAAGTCTCGGTCCGGATCGGCAAGGCGACCGCCGCCTTCCCGCGATCAGCCAACGCTGAGAGAATCACCCCATGAGCGCTGATGCCAAGGACCCGATCCGCATCCTTCTGGTCGACGACCACGAGCTGATTCGCAACGGTCTTGGCGCGGTTCTCGACATGGAAGACGACATGGAGATCGTGGGGACCGCGGCTTCGGTGGCCGAGGCCATCAGCAGCTATCGCGCTCTCTCGCCTGACGTCGTGGTCGCCGATCTACAGCTTCAGGACGGAACCGGCCTCGACATCGTGCGCTCCATCCGCAAGGAGAGTGACCAGACGGGCATCATCATCTTGACGATGCACTCCGGTGACGACCAGATCTTTGCGGCCATGCAGGCTGGCGCCTCTGGGTTCGTCGGCAAGGATGCTCCCTCCTCCGAAGTCGTCCGCGCTGCCCGCCACGCATCCGTGTCACCGCGCGCCTTCGTCTGCGCCGGCTTGGTCGGAGCCATGGTGCGACGTCACTCCGGCGAGTCGACCAAGCTCAGTGAGCGCGAGCACGACGTCCTCCTCCTGCTGGCCGACGGATTGGGCGCGGCCGCGATCGGGAGCAAGTTGTTTCTCAGCGAGTCAACCGCCAAGTCGCACATCGCCCGCATCTATCAAAAGCTCGGGGCTGCCAACCGCGCCCAGGCGCTGGTAACTGCGATGCGGATCGGACTGCTGTCGAGCATCCAACCCAGGGAGCTGTCGTAGGTACCACTCCGAACGAGAGTCGGCAATAGCCCGGAATGACTAGGCCATCCGGCACGGTCTCCTGATTGCGGCCCTGGGGCGTGACCGGCAGAGTGTGACCGGTCAGGTTCATCTCCCACTCAGGGAGCGGACCCCCCACCGAACCGTTGGAGTCGCAATGATCGAGTACCTCAGCATCATGATCCACGCCCGCAAGGCCAACATGGACGAGCGCGGCGCCTCCGCAGTGGAGTACGGTCTGCTCATCGCTGGCATCGCCGCGCTGATCGTGGCGATCGTGTTCTTGCTCGGCGGCCAGATCAAGGACGCATTCTCTGACACCTGCGACTCCATCGCGGGTCGCGGGAGCACGGGCGCCTGCTGAGCGCAGCCCGATCGATCTAGCTGCTGAAGGTCCCGCATCCGGTTGGACGCGGGACCTTCTGCGTGGTCATGGAACGTACCTTCGCTGGCTTCAAGCTCAGAGGACTCGATCCGCCGATCTCCGCGCACGGCTCGGCAGACGCGCCGCCATCTGATTGCGAGCTAGGGCAGCGTGCTCAGCCTGTCGCGCCAGGCGGTCACCAGGTCGTCCTCGGACCAGCCGAACAGCCGGCGCAACTGGACCCGCACGGAGGCACCGCTGCTCACCGTCTCGTAGAAATCGAGGAAAGCGGCGTTGCCGCCACGGTCTGCCAGCACCTGGCAGGCCAACCAGGCGGACTCGTAGACGGCGCCGAGGTGCGGGCCCCTGGTGTTGAACTCCGCCGGGCCCGGGAGCGCCGCCGGAAGACCTCCGGACCGGACCTGGTCTCGGATCTGCGCGGCGGTGGTCCGCACGGGCAACGATGAGTTCTTGAGCGCGACGTAGTCAGCGAACCCTTCGACCAGCCAGGTAGGCGCTCGGCTGAGCGGACCATCACCGGCCACGTGGGCTGTCTCGTGATCCAGCACGACCTCCTGCCCGCTGCGGCCCAACGCATCGAACACCTCGGGATTGACGTAGACGTGAATCGGCGCGTCGGACGCGATCGACCCGTCCGCCGCACCGGTCACGGCGGCGATCTGCTCGTAGTAGCCGGGCTCGACGTCGAGGGCTCTTTCCAAGGTGGCGCTGTCGCGCGGTACCTCGACGACCAACCGCGGACTCCATCCGGTGACGACGTTGGCCACGACGGGGACGGCGCGATCAGCGAGTCGCACAAATCGATCGAGACTCTGGGGGTCCGCGCTGAGCACCAGGCTGTCGTCGCTGCGGTGGACCGCCAGTGGCCCCGTCATCCACACCGGGGTGCGCAACGTGTCACCGCCGATACCGGCGATGAGCACGCGGGTGTCCTGGATGGCGAAACGAACGACGGTCTCGGTGCGTGCGGGCACGCGATCGAACCCGACGTAGCGCCACTCGACGGCAACCGCCGCCGACCAGGTGCTCTCTGGACCGATCGTGCTCAACTCATCGACGTAGCGGAACGCGACGTCGTCTATCTGGGCTCGGGCTGCATTCGTGACCAGTGACCGGAGCAAGACGTCAGCTCCGGGAGCCGCGAGCGCGAGTGAGGACGCGAGCTCTGGATTGCCGCTTCTGACAGCCCGCTCGAGCCTCTGGAGCACCAGTGCCGCTAATGCAGGTTCGATGCCTCGCTGCACTTGCGTGGGCACCGCAACTTCTACGGTTGGCCCCACATCATCTGAGGTGACGACGTTCCACGTCACCAGGGCGACGCCAGTCAGCAACGCTGCTGTCAGCACGCCGATCAACCAGCGCGAACGCGATCTGTCCTGGTGCCCGTCCGCGCGAGGCACGGCAGGCTCAGCCAGGACGGACTGCACCCACGTAGGGCATGGAGTAGAGGCCGGCTACGGCGACGTCGGTGCTGGGGTTCGCGGCGTGAGCGATCATCCCGTTGCCGATGTACATGCCGACATGACTGATGGGGCTGTAGTAGAAGACCAGGTCGCCGGGGATGAGGTCGCTCGCAGCGACTCGCGTCCCGCTGTTGAACTGCGCGCCGGAGGAGTGGGGCAAGGCGACGCCAGCCTGCGCCCACGCCATCATGGTCAGACCGGAGCAGTCAAAGGCGCTGGGGCCTGCAGCGCCGTAGACGTAGGAGTCACCGATCTGCGCCATCGCGTAGGACACCGCGGCGGAAGCCCGGCCGGAGACTGGCGCGGTGGGCAGATCGCTTGGCGCCGTCTCAGTGCCGCGCGAGAGAACCTCACGGCGCTCGTCAGCCTCGAGCCGACCCAACAGCTGCTTGGCGTCGGCCAGCTTGTCACTGATCGTCGCCTTCTCGGCGGCAAGCTGCTCCTCGGTCTCCGTGACCTGCTCGAGGCGCTTCAGCGTGGCGTCGCGGCGGATGCTCAACGCCTTGAGACCCGTGCGGTAGTTGTCGAAGAGACCCTGCTGGAGGCGCTGGTAGGACGACATCGTGGAGACCTGTTCGAGGAACTCCCCCGGGTCTCCTGCAGCCAGAACCTCGCCTACCGCGCTCAGCGACGTGCCGGCATACTGGCGAAGGATCGCGTCACGTGCTTGGGTCCGGACGCCGTCCAGGGACTTGCTCTCGCGGCCCTGGTCGGCCCGCAGTGCGGCCAGGTCTTCATTCAGCTCAGCAAGCTCGATCTTGGCGTCGTTGTAACGCTCGGAGGCTTGCTCGGCCTCATGAAAGAGGGTGTCGACGCGCGCCTGCACGTCCTTGATCTCCGGCTCGGCCTGAGCTGGAGCGCTGGGGATGAGCCCGACGGTGGCGGCGAGCGCGCAGCCTGCCAGGACGGACGTCAGTCGAACCCGAGGGTTTGTCACAGCGGGTGGTTCCCCTTTGGAGTGTCGTACGCCTACCGGGTGAGCTGACGGATTCGGGCACGACTTGCCCTACCTCCGCTCCTGACCACCCGTGGTCGTCTTGCGGAGGATTCACCCCAGAAGAGTTGGTTCCCCGGCCCCGGGCTTCCCCGGGCTCAGCGCGGTGCCTGCGCGGACCTCGGCTGATCCACTTCCACAAGCACCTCGACCTCCCACCGTACTCGGCGACCCTGACGGGTGCCAAAATTCCGTCCGGCCCGAGCCTTCTCGTGCATCACTGGTCACAGCGGTCCCGTCAGGCCGATTCTACGAATGATCCCGGCACCGGCGTCACCAGCCTCAGCGGCGGCACCAACCCGCTCTCGGCCAGGACGTCCAGCGCCCGGCGCTCGTCGTCGTCGATGGTCAACCCGGCCAGCTCCGGGGGCGGACCCAGCAGGACGCTCACCACGCAGTCATGGCACGCCAACGGGCGCACCACGCAGGAGTCGCAGTCGATTCTTGTCGTCATGGGCACACCGTGACAGCGACCACCGACAACGCACGGGCCGAACTCCGCGAGCAGGCCGGAACTGGGCCGCACGCATGCACGATGGACGGCAGTACTGAGGAGGTTGGGCGTCACCCGCGCGGCGCCGGCGCGATGTCGGCGCCTGGATCTAGCGTGCGACCCATGACCTCGCCCGCTGCTGTTGCTCGTTGGGAGAGCCAGCGCAGCTTCGATGAGCTGGGGCGCCCACTCCGCGACGTCACCTTCTGCGTTGTCGACCTCGAGACGACAGGCGGATCGGCGAGGGCCGGGTCGATGATCACCGAGGTGGGGGCCGTCAAGGTCCGTGCCGGAGTGGTCCTCGGCGAGTTCCAGACGCTGGTCAATCCCCGGACCGACATTCCGGCTTTCATCGCCGTCCTGACAGGGATCAGCAACTCGATGGTCGTCGGCGCGCCACCCATCGAGTCCGTGCTGCCGGCGTTTCTCGAGTTCGCAGCCGGATGCGTGCTCGTGGCGCACAACGCACCGTTCGACGTCGGCTTCTTGAAGCACTTCGCAGCCGAGCAGGACCGGGAGTGGCCGAGCTTCGAGATCGTCGACACCGCCGTGCTGGCTCGTCGGATCATCACCCGGGACGACGCTCCGAACTGCAAGTTGTCGTCACTGGCCAAGACCTTCGGCGCCGAAACTGTCCCCAACCACCGCGCGCTGTCCGACGCGAGGGCGACCGTCGACGTCCTGCACGGGCTGATGGAGAGGGTCGGAGCCCAAGGCGTCACTACCCTCGAGGAGCTGCAGACCTTCTCGTCGAGGGTCTCCGCAGCCCAGCGCCGCAAGCGGCACCTGGCCGACGGCCTCCCCCATGCTCCGGGGGTCTACCTCTTCAAGGACCAGAACGAGCGCGTCCTCTACATCGGGACGTCGAAGGATCTGCGCCGCCGAGTGCGCAGCTACTTCACGGCATCCGAGACCCGTTCGCGCATGGGCGAGATGGTCCGGCTGGCAGCTGAGGTCACGAGCATCACGTGTGCCACGCCGTTGGAGGCGGAGGTCCGTGAGCTCCGCCTGATCGCCCAGCACAAGCCGACCTACAACCGCCGCTCCCGATTCCCGGAGAAGGTCACCTTCATCAAGCTGACCCGCGAGGCCTGGCCCAGGCTTTCCATGGTCAAGCGCGTGCTCGACGACGACGCCGACTACCTCGGACCGTTCTCGTCGCGCAGCCTCGCCGAGAAGTCGCTGATCGCATTGCATGAGACCTTCCCGGTGCGCCAGTGCAAGCAGGCCATGGGACGGACGCCCAGCCAGGCACCTTGCGCCTTGGCCGAGATGGGGCGCTGCCTCTCACCCTGCGATGGCAGCGTCGATGCCCACACCTACGCTGCGGTCGTCCGCCAGCTTCGCGAGACCCTCATGCACCGGCCCGATGACGTCGTGGACGTCGTCAACGCCCGTATGACGCGGCTGGCCGAGGAGGAGCGCTTCGAGGAGGCCAGCATTCACCGTGACCGACTCGCGTCCTTCGTCCGCGCGGCCGCGCGCACCCAGCGCCTCTCCTCCCTGACCAGGTGTCGCGAGCTGGTGGCGGCCAGACGCGAGGACGACGGATCCTGGGCCGTGCACGTGGTGCGCTACGGCCGTCTTGCCGGAGCCGGCGTGATTCCTGGGGGCCACGATGCGCACCACTTCGTCAGGGACCTGCGGCTCGCAGCCGAGACCGTGATGACGCCACAGTCGACCCCCGGCCCCACGCCGGCCGCGTCCGCGGAGGAGACCGAACGGATCTTGCGCTGGCTGGAGCTGCCCGACGTACGGCTCGTCGACATCGACGGCGAATGGACCTGCCCCGTGGGCGGAGCCACCCGCGTACTCACCGTGAGTGCTCGCCCCGCGGGGTTTGTCGACGCCCTCTGATCAGCACCCCTACCCTGTCCTCATGATCACCGCCATCGTGTTCGTGAAGGCCGAGGTCGACCGCATTCCCGAGGTCGCCGACGAGATTGCTTCCATCGAAGGAGTCAGTGAGGTCTACTCGGTGACTGGCACGATCGACTTGATCGCACTCGTCCGTGTGCGTCACCACGACGAGGTCGCGGACGTCGTGGCTGACAAGCTCAACAAGGTCGCCGGGGTCAAGGAGACCGAGACCCACATCGCGTTCCGCGCCTACTCCAGGCACGACCTAGAATCGGCTTTTTCCCTCGGGCTCGACTAGACGCTGCTTGCTGCCGAGGCGATCCAACGATCGAGCACCGCTTGGGCCCCACCCTCGTCGATCGCGGCGACTGCACGCGCGATCCCGGCAGCAAGTCGCTCAATCGGCGCGCCAGGCTCCGCTGCGTGCACCGCAAGCGCGGCTCCAGCGTTGAGCACGACTGCGTCCCGCACCGGTCCACGGGCTCCGCCGAGCAGGCGTCGTACGACGTCGGCGTTGTGCGCTGCGTCGCCGCCGCGCAAGTCCTCCGTGGTCGCGGGAGCAAAGC
>JBAVCA010000106.1:0-2331 GCA_049586475.1 Nocardioides sp. | reverse complement strand
GCTTTGCTCCCGCGACCACGGAGGACTTGCGCGGCGGCGACGCAGCGCACAACGCCGACGTCGTACGACGCCTGCTCGGCGGAGCCCGTGGACCGGTGCGGGACGCAGTCGTGCTCAACGCTGGAGCTGCGCTTGCGGTGCACGCAGCGGACGAAGGTACTCCTGCCGAGAGGCTTGCTGCTGGGATCGCGCGAGCCGAGGCTGCGATCGATCACGGTCACGCCCAGGCCACGCTGGAGCGCTGGGTGGCCGCCGCAGCCGACTGATCATCGGGGGCGGGAGGCGCGGTCAGGTCCGCTCGTCGTGCCCGTCGCGGTGGTGGAGCTCGGCCTCAAGGAGTGCGAAGCGTCGAGCCAGCTCGACCTGCTGGTCGTTGAGCTGGCCGAGCCGCAGATAGAGCGAGATGCTGACGAAGAGGAACGTCACGCTCAAGACGTAGAGCACCAGGTCGGTGCCTCGGCCCACTCCCACTACGCCCGCGATGGCGGTGAGCGCTGACGGGACCAGCACAGCAACGATGCCGGCAAGGATGACAGCGAGCGTGAGACCACGCCGGAACAAGAGGTTCAACGCGGTCGGACGGCCGCGGACGAGCATGGCCGCCGCGCCGGCGAGGGCGACGACGAGCAGGATCTTGATGATCACGGGATCATCATGACGCGTGACGCAGCCTGCTCACAGCGATGTCGAAGGCGATGTTGAACGCGTTGTAGGCACGCTGGCCCTTGGCCCTCGAGTAGTCGGTGTAGGTGATGGTGACCGGGTGCTCGGCGTACCGCCACCGCTCGGCAGCGATCTTGACGAGGATCTCGCTCGCGTGCGACATGCCGTGCATCTTGAGTGACAACCGTGCTGCGGCATCTCGCCGGAATACCCGCAAACCGTTGTGGGCGTCGGTGAGCCTCAGTCCGGTGGTGACCCGGCTGAAGCGGGTCGCCGCGCGCAGCAAAAGGCGTCGTGTCGGGGGAATGTCCTGCGGGTCACCGAGGAAGCGAGAACCGAGGACAACCTGGAGGTCGTCCCGAACGGCAGCGAGCACCATGGCGGCGGCGTCGGCTACGTCGTGCTGGCCGTCGGCGTCGAACGTCACCACGTGAGTGACGCCAGGGTCCAAGAGCGCGTAACGAATGCCCGTCTCCAACGCGGCGCCCTGTCCCAGGTTGATCGGGTGCTGGACGACGACGGCGCCGGCCGCTCGAGCAACCTGGGCGCTGTCGTCGCTGCTGCCGTCGTCCACGCAAACCACGCGGTCGAAGCGAGACAGGACGTCGAGCACGACCGGGGCGATGGCGGAGGCCTCGTTGAACATCGGAATCACCACGCAGCTCGTCGCACGGATCGCGTGCTGCATGGTCATGGCGGCTCCGAACGTCAGGGCTGGGGGAGTGCACCCACCGTAGGCGGCCGTCGGAGCGATGCCTAGCGGTGTTGCGCGATCGCCTCCACGCGTGACCGGTCGCGGCCGAAGTCGGTCGGAAGTGACTACCTGCCACTGGCCGATCGGGGGTGGCGCTCAGCGGCCGAGCGCATGACGCAGCAGCCGGCGTAACGCAGGAAGATCTACTTCGCCTGCTGCGCGTGGCACCAACGAGGCGGCGTGCAGCCTGGAGGAAGAGCGGCGTCGGGCGCTGCGTGCCGCACCGTCCCACCCTAGGTCGTGCAGCTCTGTCGCGATGGCAGCCAGGAAGTCCCGCTCCTCGGCGAAACGTGCCCCTGTGTGGGTCCGGCGTGTGGACAAGGATCGATCGTGGCGTCGGTAGTCGAAGGTCACGGCGTCGTCGACGAGCAGGGTCCCGCCCTGCATCACGACGTCGAGCAACAACCCGAGGTCCTGCACGACGTCATACTCCCGGAAGCCAATCGAGTCGATGGTTGAGCGCCTCCAGAGAAGGCTGGGAAAATAGGTCCAGTTGCCGGACAGCAGGGAGGAGGCCAGGCGTTCGCCGACCATCAGTCTCCCTGCCTGAGCGGGTGCAAGTAGCCGCTTGACTCGATCGGTCGTCCCTGTCAGCGGTGACCCATCGGCATCGATGACGCGCACCCCGGGCTGGATGACATCCGCTTCGGGGTGTCGTTCGACCAGCTGGGCCATCCGGTGCAGGTAGCTCGGGTGCAGGACATCGTCGGCGCCCATGAACGCAACCCGATCCCCCGACGCCATCGACAGGAGCCGCGCGAAGTTCGCACCGGCACCGAGGACTCTCTCGTTCTGGACGTACCGGACCCTGGCGTCTCCGAGATGGTCGATGTGATCAGCCAGCGGGAACGAGGGGTGCGAGTCGTCACAGATGGTGAGGACGAAATCAACGCGTGTCTGCTGAAGCACGCTCG
>JBAVCA010000105.1:0-4640 GCA_049586475.1 Nocardioides sp. | reverse complement strand
GAGCCAGGTAGTGACTGCTCTCGGAGCGTGCCTCGTCCCGGGGGCTGCGACGGGAGGCCAGATGGGCGGGCACCGCGCCCAGGACGACCAGGACGACCAGGGCAACGGCCAGCACCGCGGCCATGCTCACCCACACGAGCGTCGAGGGCTCCACCATCGCGATCACGACCCGCACCGTCGGCACCCGGTCGAGCACCGCCGTGAGCCGGTCGGTGAGCTGGAGGCCGAGGACGAGGCCAAGGACGCTGAGGTTGAGCAGTCGGATGCCGACGATGCCGTGCGGCAACCGACGGACACCTTCGAGCGACCAGGCGACCACCTGCCCGAGCGCGGTGCCGACCGCCAGCCAGAGCACCACGATGACCTGCGCGCCGACCACCCGCCCGCTGCCCACGGCGTAGGACGTCACTCCCATCAGCGCCCACGCCTGGAGCAACCAGGCGATGTTCAGCGGGGCCAGGAGAAGTGCGCCGAGGTGATCGCTGGTCGAGCTGATCGGGTGGATCGCCGCTGGGTCCCGCGGGATCAGCTCGCGACCACCACCCGACGCCGCCGCGGAGACGACGGCCAGGAAGACGAAGGCGAGGAGGGCGGTCGGGAGCACCACCAGCAGCTCGAGTGAACGGTCGCCGGTGCCGGCCCCGGGAAGGTAGGAGGGTCCCACGGCGATCGCCGCGCTCGCTCCGACCAGCAGCACCAAGCCGAGCGCACCCAGCCGCGGATGCCGGACTGTGCCGGCTCGGAAGCGCAGCAGGTAGCCCACGTCGACCACCGCGCGCGTCGCTTCCACCAGCGGGGAACGGCGCCGCACTCGCAGGTGGACCGGGGCGGGCGTCGGATCAGTCGAGGAGACCACGGTAGGCACGTGCGCCCTCCTCGCCGAGCATCTCGGCCGACGCCAGCGTCGCGACCCGCGACCCCCCGCGCAACACGCTGACCGTGCTGCACGCCTCGACCGCCAGCTCGCGCAGGTGTGTGGAGATGAGCACACAGGCTCCTCGGGCTCGAGCGTCGCTCACCACCTGCAAGGTCGCCTCGACGCCGATCGGGTCGACCCCGTCGAAGGGCTCATCGAGCAGCAGCACCTCCGGCTCGTGCAACGCCGCCAGGACGACGCTGAGCCGACGCCCCATGCCGTGCGAGAAGCCGGCGGTGATCCGGTGAGCCGCATCGCCGAGCTCGAAGCGCTCGAGCAGGTCGCGCGCCCGGTCCTCCCAGACAAGGAGGCGCCGCAGCCTCGCAGTGAGCTGGAGGTGCTCCCACGGCGTCGCGCGAGGCACCAGTCCACCGACGTCAGGGCAGTATCCAACGCAACGCTTGGCCATCAGGGGATCCGCACGGAGGTCGTAGCCGGCGACGCGGACCGTGCCAGCAGTGGCGGGCACGACTCCTGCGATCACCCGCATCGTCGTCGACTTGCCCGCACCGTTGCGACCGAGCAGCGCGGTCGACTGCCCGGCGTGGGCCACGAGGTCGATGCCGGCCACGGCCTCGACCTCTCCGAAGCGGACGTGGAGGTCGCGGATCTCGACGACCGGTTCGGTGGGGAGCGTGATCTTCACCGAGCCATCCTCGCTCCCCTGCCGGTTCGGGCCATCGTCACCTCTCGTATATCACCCGACGGCTGTCGGCGTGCGTGCCGTGGTCCTCGGCGTGGCCGCTCGGTGAGCAGAAGTCAGACGTTTCGAGGGAAACCCAGGTTGATGCCGCCATGGCTCGGGTCGGGCCACCGGCTCGTGATGGCCTTCTCCCGAGTGAAGAAGTCGACCCCGTGGGGGCCGTAGGCCTTGGCGTTGCCGAAGAGCGAGGCCTTCCAGCCCCCGAAGGAGTGGTATGCCACCGGCACCGGGATCGGCACGTTGATCCCGACCATCCCGACCTGGACCTCACGCTGGAACCGCCGCGCAGCACCGCCGTCGTTGGTGAAGATCGCCGTGCCGTTGCCGTAGGGGCTGGCATTGATCAGCGCCAGGCCCTCGTCGTACGAGGCGACCCGGACGACCGAGAGCACCGGTCCGAAGATCTCGTCGGAGTACACCGTGGAGGTGGTCGGCACCTTGTCGATCAGCGTCGGGCCCAACCAGAAACCGTCCGCCCCGCCGTCCGGCACGACGTCGCGGCCGTCGACGACCAGGTCGGCTCCGTCGGTCGTCGCGACGTCGAGGTAACCCGCGACCTTGTCGCGGTGCTCACGGGTGATCAGCGGTCCCATGTCCGCCGACCCGCGACCATCACCGGTGACGAGCTTGTCCATCCGGTCCCGGACGCGGGAAACGACCTCGTCGGCGATCGAGTCGATGGCCAGGACCACCGAGACGGCCATGCAGCGCTCACCGGCCGAGCCGAAGCCAGCGTTGACCGCAGCGTCGGCCACGAGGTCGAGGTCGGCGTCAGGGAGCACGAGCATGTGGTTCTTGGCTCCACCCAGGGCCTGGACTCGCTTGCCGTGGGCGGTGCCGGTCTCGTAGACGTAGCGAGCGATCGGGGTCGAGCCGACGAAGGAGATCGCGGCCACGTCGTGGTGCACGAGCAGCGCGTCGACAGCCTCCTTGTCGCCGTGCACGACGTTGAAGACGCCGTCGGGAAGCCCCGCTTCCTGAAACAGTGCCGCCATCCAGTTGGCGACGCTCGGGTCCTTCTCGCTCGGCTTGAGCACGACCGTGTTGCCGGTCGCGATGGCGATCGGGAAGAACCACATCGGCACCATGGCGGGGAAGTTGAACGGGCTGATGACGGCCACGACACCGAGGGGCTGCTTGATCGAGTAGACGTCGACGTCGGTCGAGACGTTCTCGGAGTAAGACCCTTTCGACAGGTGCGGCATCCCGCAGGCGAACTCCACGACCTCGAGCCCGCGCGCCACCTCGCCGGCGGCGTCGGAGAGCACCTTGCCGTGCTCCGAGGTGAGGATCGCGGCCAGCTCGTCCTTGCGGGCATTGACCAGCTCGCGGAAGGCGAACATGACCTGCTGTCGCTTCGCGGTCGAGGAGCTCCCCCAGCCCTGAGAGCCGACGAAGGCGGCGTGGGCGGTCGCGACCGCAGTGTCGACGTCCGCACTCGAGGCGAGCCGGACGTGCTTGGTCTGGGTGCCGAGCGCGGGGTCGAAGACCGGTCCGGTGCGCTCGGAGGTGCCGGTCGCGAGCGCACCCGCGATCCAGTGGTCGAGGACCGGGAGGTCGGTGCTGGTGGCGGTCATGGGGTCAGAGCTCCTCGTCAAGCAGGGTCAGGACGTCGTCGTAGATGGACAGGGCCTGCGCCACCTCGTCGTCGGTGACGACGCACGGGGGCACAGCGTGGATGCGGTTGTCGGCAGCAAAGGGCAGGAGACCGCGGGCGAGCAGCTCCTTCTTGGCCCGCCCGATCACCGCGGCGGTCACCGGTGCCCGGGTAGTCGGGTCGGCGACCAGCTCGATCGCCCAGAACACCCCGGTGCCGCGGACCTCGCCGACGATCGGGTGCTTGTCGGCGAGCTCGCGCAGTCCGGGTCCGAGGACGTCGGCGCCGATGTGCTTGGCATGGGCCACGATGCCCTCGCTCTCCATCGCGCTGAGGGCAGCCACGATCGAGGCCGCCGCCAAGGGGTGGCCCGAGTAGGTGAGACCACCAGGAAAAACGTTCTCGTCGAAGTCCGCAGCGATCTGATCGGAGATGACGACTCCGCCGACCGGCACATAACCGGAGTTGACGCCCTTGGCGAACGCGATCAGGTCGGGCTTGACGCCTCCCAGCTCGGCGTCGACACCGTCGAAGGCAAACCACTCCCCGGTGCGGCCGAACCCGGCCATCACCTCGTCGAGGATCAGCACGATGCCGTGGGCGTCGCAGAGGTCTCGCACCCCGGCGAGATAGCCCGGCGGAGGCATCAGCACACCGGCGGTGCCGGGGATCGTCTCGAGCAGCACGGCGGCGACGCCGCTGGGCCCCTCGCTCTCGATCACTCGCCGCAGGTGCTGCAGCGCCCGTTCGGCCTCCTGCTCGGGCGTGGTGGCCCAGAACTCCGAGCGGTAGAGGTACGGGCCGAAGGCATGGACATGGCCCCGGGAGTACTCGTTAGGGATCCGGCGCCAGTCGCCGGTCGCCACGATCGCCGCGCCGGTGTTGCCGTGATAGCTGCGGTAGCGCGAGATGACCTTGTCGCGCCCCGTGTGCAGGCGCGCCATCCGGATCGCGTTCTCGATGGCGTCAGCACCACCGTTGGTGAAGAAGACCTTGTTCATGCCGTCCGGCGCCCGGTCGGTGATCAGGCGGGCCGCCTCGCCGCGGGCGAGGTTGGCGGTAGGTGGCGAGATGGTGGTGAGCAGCTGGGCCTGCTCCCGGATCGCCGCAACGACGGCGGGGTGCTGATGGCCGATGTTGACGTTGACCAGCTGACTGGAGAAGTCGAGGTAGCGATGGCCGGCGTGGTCCCACACATGAGAGCCGAGCCCGCCGGCGATCACCATCGGCTCGAGCGCAGCCTGCGCCGACCACGAGTGGAAGACGTGCGCGCGGTCGAGGTCGTAGGCGCGGGTGTCGAGGTCGTGCTGGGTCATCGTCGGTCTCCGTCTGTGGTGCTCTGGGCTGTGCTGAGGTGCCGGGTGGTGCTCTGGGCTGTGCTGAAGTGCCGGGTGGCGCACGCAGGCGCAGGCGCCACCCGGCAC
>JBAVCA010000104.1:0-1782 GCA_049586475.1 Nocardioides sp. | reverse complement strand
CCCGTGCGGAGGACGGTCCCGGCGCCAGCACGCTCGTGCGCGGCGAGGGTGCCGACCTGTTCGGGTTCGGCGCCCGCGAGGCGGTGCTTCGTGCCGTGCGGGGCGACCCCGCCGACCGTGCACCGTTCGGTGCACCGGTCACCGCGGACGAGCTCGCAGCGCTCTTCGGTGAGGCGATCAGCGGCGCCGCGGTCGCAGTCATCAGTGCATCCGAGGTGTGCTGCTCCGGGTCCGGGCCACTGACCGGACTGGGGGCCGGCCTGGAGGCCGAACGGAGGGCCGGGGCGTTGCTGGTCCTCGCCTTCGCACACGGCTGGCGCTTGGCTGCTCGTGGGTCCGACGGCTGCGAGCGGGCCTCCGACGACACCGACCTGCGGTTCCGCCCAGCGGGTCCGTAGACTTCCGGCGTTCCGAGCAACGCCCGACCACTGAAGTGAAGGTAGGCCGACAGTGGCCAAGTCGTCCAAGTCCGCCAAGAGCGAGCGCCAGGCGCTGATCGACAACGCGATGAAGAAGCAGCGCAGTGCTGAGAAGCACCGAAGCAACGTCATCGTCGGGGTCTGCGTGCTCATCGCGCTGGGCCTGATCGGGGCCGCGTCCTACCAGCCCATCAAGAGCTACTTCGACGAGCGTGAGTTCAGCGGCCTCGAGGTTTCCGAGGTCGGCGCTCCCGCCTCGGTCTGCCAGGACGTGACCACCAAGGAGGCCACTGACGTCTCCAACCACGTGCCGCAGGGCACCGAGGTCAGCTACGAGGACGCGCCGCCGGCCTTCGGACCGCACTGGAACGTCGCCGGCGTCGCCCCGGCGCCGTTCACCGAGAAGTACTACACCGCTGACGACCGTCCGCCGCTCGAGGCGCTGGTGCACAACCTCGAGCACGGCTACACGATCCTCTGGTACGACGAGACCATCGCCGACGATGCCGGTCAGATCAGCCAGATCCGTTCCATCGCCAAGAAGTTCGACCTCGACGACACGAACTTCCGTCTGAAGTTCATCGCGGCGCCGTGGCTGTCCGAGGACGAGGGCGAGCCGCCGTTCCCCGAGGGTCAGCACGTCGCATTCACCCACTGGAAGGGCGACGAGACGACCTCGACGGGGGTCTTCCAGTACTGCTCCGAGACGAGCGGTGCTGCCCTGGAGACCTTCATGGCCGACTATCCCTACACCGACGCCCCGGAGTCCGGCGCGCTCTGATCAGGTCAGGTCGTCCCGCCCGCTCTGCTTGAGCCGGGCCACGACCTCCTTGACCGCTTGCGCGTGCGCGCGGGTAGTCACCAGGAGCGCATCGGGAGTGTCGATGACGACGACGTCGTCGAGCCCGATGACCGCGATCATCTTGCCTGCCGCCGGAACCACGAGGCCGCTGGCGTCGATCGTGTGCACCAGGTCGCGGTCGCCGAGCACGGTAGTGCTCGCTCCTGGTTCCTCCAGCAGGGTGCCGAGCGAGTCGAAGTCACCGATGTCCTCCCACCCGATCGATGCCGGGACCACCGCGACCCGTCCTGCAGCGGAGGCAGGTTCTGCCACCGCATGGTCCAGCGCGATCTTCGGCAGCGTCTCCCAGACCTCCTGCAGGGTCTCCGGGGCGGCGGCGATGCCGCGCAGCGCTGCGGCGAACTCCGGGTCCTGCTCAGCCAGCGGGTCCAGCAGGACCGCGGGCCGCACCACGAACATCCCGGCGTTCCAGCGGTAGCGCCCGGTACTGAGATAGCCGGTGGCGACCTCGACCGACGGCTTCTCCACGAACTCGCGCACCGCGTGGGCGCCGGGGTGCCC
>JBAVCA010000103.1:0-2658 GCA_049586475.1 Nocardioides sp. | reverse complement strand
GAGATCTTCCCGGTCTACGAGGAGCACGCCGTACGGATCGAGTTCTTCGGCGACGAGATCGAGCGGCTGATGACCCTGCACCCGGTCACCGGCGAGGTGATCACCGACGACCCCGAGCTCTACGTCTTCCCCGCGACGCACTACGTCGCCGGGGCCGAGCGGATGGAGCGCGCCGTGCGAGGCATCGAGCTGGAGCTCGAGGGGCGCCTGGCCGAGCTCGAGCGCCAGGGCAAGCTGCTCGAGGCACAGCGCCTGCGGATGCGCACGACCTACGACATCGAGATGATGCGGCAGGTCGGTTCCTGCGCCGGCATCGAGAACTACTCGATGCACATGGACGGCCGCGCCCGCGGCTCGGCGCCCAACTGCCTGCTCGACTACTTCCCCGAGGACTACCTCGTCGTGGTCGACGAGTCCCACGTGGCCGTGCCGCAGATCGGTGGGATGTACGAGGGCGACATGTCGCGCAAGCGAAACCTCGTCGACCATGGCTTCCGGCTCCCGAGCGCGATGGACAACCGACCGTTGCGGTGGGAGGAGTTCCTCGAGCGGATCGGACAGACGATCTACCTCTCCGCTACCCCCGGCAACTACGAGCTCGACAAGGTCGAGGGCGACGTGGTCGAGCAGATCATCCGTCCCACGGGCCTGATCGACCCCGAGGTCGTGATCAAGCCGACCAAGGGTCAGATCGACGACCTGATCCACGAGATCCGCACCCGCGCCGAGAGCAACGAGCGGGTCCTGGTGACCACGTTGACGAAGAAGATGTCCGAGGACCTCACCGACTACCTCCTCGACGCCGGGATCCGCACCCGTTACCTGCACTCCGAGGTCGACACCCTGCGCCGCATCGAGCTCTTGCGTGAGCTGCGGATGGGCGAGTACGACGTCCTGGTCGGGATCAACCTGCTGCGCGAGGGCCTCGACCTGCCCGAGGTGTCGTTGGTCTCGATCCTCGACGCCGACAAGGAGGGCTTCCTGCGCTCCGACAAGTCCCTGATCCAGACGATCGGGCGAGCCGCGCGCAACGTGTCGGGCCAGGTGCACATGTACGCCGACAAGATCACGCCGTCGATGGAGCGTGCCATCGACGAGACCAACCGGCGTCGCGAGAAGCAGGTCGCCTACAACCTCGCCGCCGGCGTCGATCCGCAGCCGCTGCGCAAGAAGATCGCCGACATCACCGAGATGCTGGCTCGTGACTCCGAAGACACCGAGGCCCTGCTGCAGACCTGGGCCGGTACCGCGGCCAAGGGTCGTGCCGGGGGAGTGAAGCCGAAGGGCGGCGGCGGCCGCCAGACCGTGCCGGTGCTCGGTGACAAGGCATCTGGCCACCACGCCAAGGACCTCGCTGGGTTGCCGAGCTCCGAGCTGGCCCAGCTCATCCAGGACCTGACCGACCAGATGCGGACCGCGGCGGCCGAGCTGCAGTTCGAGCTGGCCGCGCGCCTGCGCGACGAGATCAACGACCTGAAGAAAGAGCTGCGTCAGATGATGGAGGCGACCAAGTGAGCGTCAGCGCCAAGCGAGGGACGAGCTCGAGCGCTGAACGTGAGCGCGGGAGCCGTGCGAGAGAAGCGAGCGCCGGCGACCAACTGAGCACTGGCGACTGAGCAGGCGACGCCCGCTGGGTCTAGCCTCCGATCGTGGACAAGCGCCTGGGCGGATCGGTGGCCTACGCCGTGTGGGGCGTCGCGCTGGCGGCCTACCTGCTTGCGATCTTCCACCGCACCTCACTTGCGGTCGCCGGACTGGCTGCGACCGAGCGGTTCGACATCTCTGCTTCGCAGCTCGCGACGTTCACCATGCTGCAGCTGCTCGTCTACGCGGCCATGCAGGTCCCCGTCGGGCTGCTGGTCGACCGTTACGGGGCCCGGGCGGTGCTGCTCACTGGCGCGGTCATCCTCAGCGTGGCTCAAACCGGATTTGCGCTCGCCGAGAGCTATCCGACCGCGCTCGCCGCTCGCACCCTGGTGGGGATGGGCGATGCGATGACCTGGATCTGCGTCCTCCGTCTGGTGAACCGCTGGTTCGTCCCGAGGCGGGTGCCGATCATCACCCAGCTGTCGGGCACGATCGGGCAGCTGGGCGCCATCCTCGCTGCGCTCCCGATGACGTTCGCCCTGCGCGAGCTCGGCTGGACCCAGGCCTATCTGCTCGCCGCCTCTCTCGGCGTCGTACTGGCGGTCGGTCTGATCCTCGTGGTCCGCGACGCGCCCGAGGAGCGGCGTCTCGTCGGTCCCCGGCTCTCCTGGCCGACGGTGCGCGCCAGCCTTGCTGCGTCCTGGGCGCACCCGGGCACCCGCCTCGGCTTCTGGATGCACTTCACCACCCAGTTCAGTGCGACCGCCTTGGCGCTGCTGTGGGGCTACCCGTTCCTGGTGAGAGGTGAAGGGCGCTCGGAGAGCTCCGCCGGCGTGCTGCTGACCCTGATCGTGGTCGCGTTCATGTATTCCGGCCCGTTGCTCGGGATGCTGGTGAGCCGGCACCCGTGGCACCGGTCATCGATGGTGATCGTCATCGTGACGGCGATCGTGGCGGTGTGGACCGCTGTCCTGCTCTGGCCTGGACCGGCCCCGCTGTGGCTGCTGGTCGTGCTCACCCAGGTCGTCGGGTTCGGTGGGCCGGCCTCCATGATCGGTTTCGACCTGGCTC
>JBAVCA010000102.1:0-17703 GCA_049586475.1 Nocardioides sp. | reverse complement strand
CCTCGCCGACCCCGACCTCCTGGTCCTCGACGAGGCCACCAGCGCGGTCGACCCCGAGCTCGAGGTGCGACTCGGTCGGGCGCTGGAGAGGCTGATGAGGGGGCGCACCTCGGTGACGATCGCCCACCGGCTGTCCACGGCCGAGAAGGCCGACGAGGTGGTGGTCGTCGCCGCGGGCCGGATCGTGCAGCGAGGGCCGCACGCCGCCCTGGTCGCCCAGCGCGACGGCGTCTACGCCGGGCTGCACGCCTCCTGGGTCTCCCAGCACGGACCGGGCTCCGCGACGTCGTCCGACCCGGACGGCCCCGACCGGTCCGCGGGCCCGATACTGGAGACGTGAGCTCCCTGGACCCCGCCCTCGCCGCGCGACTCAAGCGCACCGGCTCCGACTCGTTCGGCCTGCTGCCGGTCGTGGTGCAGGAGCACGGCACCGGCGAGGTGCTGATGCTGGGCTGGATGGACGACGAGGCGCTTCACCGCACCCTCACGACAGGTCGAGCGACCTACTGGAGCCGCTCGCGCCAGGAGTACTGGGTGAAGGGAGACACCTCAGGTCACGTGCAGCACGTCCACGAGGTGCGACTCGACTGCGACGGCGACACCTTGCTGGTGAAGGTCGACCAGGTCGGGGTCGCGTGTCACACCGGCAGCCGCACCTGCTTCGACGACGGCTTGCTGACGCGTGGTTGAGCCACGGCAGCGCTTGGCCCCGGTCGCCATCGTCGGCCTCGTGTCGGGGGTCGTTGCTGCCGTTGCGGGAAATCAGGACTGGGCGAGCCTCGATACCGCTGGACGGGAGACCCCCCAGGCGGTCCTGGCCACGGCGGCCGGGGCTGTCGATCCCAGCGCGCCGCCGGTCACCGCGCTCGCCTTGGTGCTGCTCGCGACCTGGGGAGTGGTCCTGGTCTCTCGCGGTCGTGCTCGCCGGGCCGTCGCCTGGCTGGGTCTGGTGGCGGCGCTGGGACTCCTGGGGTTCGCCGTCGCTGCCTGGCTGAGCGCGCCAGAGGTCTTCATTGAGAACAGGACGTCCGATGCGGGCGAGAGCACCCGCACGGCGTGGGCCTACCTCGGGGTCGCTGCCGCGTTCGCAGCTGCCCTGACGTCGGTGCTTGCCGTGCGTTCCGTGCCGTACTGGCCGGAGATGGGTCGTCGCTACGACGCCCCTGGCGAGGAGACCACTCCACAGGGCCGCGAGGTACCGCTGGAGGAGCAGACGAACCTCGACCTGTGGCGCGCGATCGACGAGGGTCGCGACCCCACCGATGAGTCGACCCACTAGAGTGTCCGCTGTGCCGCGGTCGCGCGCGGACATGTTGTTGAACGCCACCCGAGGAGCTCGCATGTCTGACAACCACGGCAACACTCCCGCTGCCTGGACCGCCGTCGCGGTGGGCTTGATCGGATTCGCCGTGGGTGGAGCCGGACTGATGTTCAGTCCGGTCAGCTACCCGGTGTTCTGGGTCGGCGTCGCGCTGGTTGTGCTTGCGGGCATCGTCTTCGTCGCGATGGCCAAGTTCGGTTTCCACGAGACCGGCCACTGACCGACCGCCCTGAGGCGCCGCTGATGACACTGCAGCAGCGGGTGTCGCTAGGGCTGGGCCCTGATCGGGTCCGCCGGATGGTCGCACCGTCAGCCACGCTCGGCGGTCTCGCCCTGCTCGCGACCGCGCTCCGGCTGCGAGACCCGCACGCAGCCGGGTCCTGGGGGTTCTGCCCTTCGGCGGTCCTCGGCATCTGGTGCCCCGGCTGCGGGGCGCTGCGCGGCGTCAACGACATCACCGAGCTGCGCTTCGCCGAAGCGCTCTCCAGCAACGTGCTCCTCGTGGTGGTAGTGCCGCTGGGCATGCTCCTGCTCGGCCGCTGGGCCCTCGACTCCTGGACCGGACGGGTGCGTGCGCCGCTCAGCCAGCGCGCCAGCCTCGCTGCCACGATGTCAGCGCTCATCGTGGTGGTTGCCTTTACCGTGCTGCGCAACCTGCCCGCCGGGAGCTGGCTCGCCCCCTAGGGCGGTCAGCCGGCCCGTTCACAGGGCTCGCATCGGCCTCACCTCATCGGGACTGGATGGGCGTGCCAGACTTGCAGAGATCGCGCGCAGCGCAGGCCGCGCGCAACGCCCGTCACCGAGACAAACCCAGGAGTGAGCTGTGTCCGTGCTCGACGACATCGTCGCCGGCGTGCGGATCGACCTCGCACGACGGGTTGCCGCCCGTGCGCCCGCCGAGGTGCGCGCGGCGCTGGTCGACGCACCGGCACCCCGGGACGCGATGCCGCACTTCCGCGCCCCTGGCTCGAGCGTCATCGCCGAGGTCAAGCGACGCAGCCCGAGCAAGGGCGACCTGGCCGACATCACCGACCCGGCAGCCCTCGCCGTCGAGTACGCCGCCGGAGGTGCCGCCGCGATCAGCGTGCTCACCGAGGAGCGGCGGTTCGGCGGGAGCATGGCCGACCTGCACGCCGTGCGGGCAGCGGTCGACGTCCCGATCTTGCGCAAGGACTTCATCGTCGAGAGCTACCAGCTGCTCGAGGCCCGGGCTGCGGGCGCCGACCTGGCTCTGCTCATCGTCGCGGCTCTGAACGACGAGGAGCTCCGACGCCTGCACGACGAGGCTCGCGAGCTCGGCCTGACCGTGCTCGTGGAAGTGCACGACGAAGCCGAGATTCGGCGGGCGATCGACCTGGGCGCCGAGCTGGTCGGGATCAATGCTCGCAACCTCAAGACGCTCGCCGTCGACAACGACACCTTCGGGCGGCTGGCTCCCCTGCTACCGCCGGATCGGGTGGCCGTCGCTGAGTCGGGCATCTCGGGGTCAGCCGACGTCGAGCGTTTCGTCGGCGAAGGGGCCGGGGTCGTCCTCGTGGGCGAAGCCCTGGTCAAGGACGGTTCCCCGCGCGCCGCAGTGGCGGCGATGACGGGTCTGACGACAGGAGCCCAGGAATGACGACCACGCCCGGACCTCAGCCACAGCCCGGCCGCTTCGATGCAAACGAGCAGGGTTGGTTCGGCGACTTCGGCGGTCGGTTCATGCCTGAGGCACTGATTGCTGCGCTCGACGAGCTGACCGAGGCTTGGCACGAGGCGATGGCTGACTCGTCGTTCCGAGCCGACTTCGACGCGATCCTGCGCGACTACGCGAACCTGCCGAGTCCGCTCTACTACGCCGAACGGCTCAGCAAGCAGGTCGGCGTCCGGGTCCTGCTCAAGCGCGAGGACCTCAACCACACCGGAGCCCACAAGATCCGCAACGTCCTCGGCCAGGCGTTGCTCACCAAGCGAATGGGCAAGAAACGCGTCATCGCCGAGACCGGGGCCGGCCAGCACGGAGTCGCAAGCGCCACCGCCGCGGCGTACTTCGGCCTCGACTGCACCATCTACATGGGCTCGGTCGACGCAGAGCGTCAAGCACTCAACGTCGCCCGCATGCAGCTGCTCGGAGCGAAGGTCGTGACTGTCGACTCCGGCAGCGCGACCCTCAAGGACGCCATCAACGAGGCCTTGCGTGACTGGGTGGCCAGCGTCGACCACACCGCCTACCTCTTCGGGACTGCGGCAGGACCGCACCCCTTCCCCAGCATGGTGCGCGACTTCGCCCGCGGGATCGGAGACGAGGCGCGCGCACAGTGCCTCGAGCAGTACGGCGCGCTGCCGGACGCCATCGCGGCGTGCGTGGGTGGGGGGTCGAACGCGATCGGTCTCTACCAGGCCTTCCTCGAAGACGAGTCGGTCGCCATCTGGGGCTATGAGCCAGGCGGTGACGGGGTCGAGACCGGCCGTCACGCAGCGACCATCCATGCAGGCGCCAGCGGCGTGCTGCATGGCGCCCGCACGTTCGTGCTGCAGGACGAGGACGGTCAGACGGTCGAGTCGCACTCGATCTCGGCAGGGCTGGACTATCCCGGTGTGGGCCCCCAGCACGCCCACCTGGCACGCACCGGGCGGGCGACCTACACCCCCGTGACCGATGCCGAGGCGATGGAAGCGATGTCCCTGCTGAGCCGCACCGAAGGGATCATCCCGGCGATCGAGACCGCTCACGCGATAGCCGGTGCCATCAAGGACGCCCCTGCGCTCCGTGCCGAGCGCGGCGAGGACGCGACGATCCTGATCAACCTGTCGGGTCGAGGCGACAAGGACATGGAGACGGCCCTGAAGTGGTTCGGTCTGGGGAATGCCCGATGAGCCTCGTCACCGTGCAGTCCGCCTTCGAGAAGGCGCGCGCCGAAAGTCGTGCCGCTCTGGTGGGTTACCTGCCCGCTGGATTCCCTGACGTAGCCGGGAGCATCGCGGCCCTCCGCGCGATGGTGGCGGCAGGGTGCGACGTCATCGAGGTCGGTCTGCCCTACAGCGACCCGGTGATGGACGGGCCCACCATCCAGGCCGCCGCTCAGCAGGCGCTCGAGGGTGGGATCCGCACGGCCGACGTTTTCCGCACCGTCGAGGCGATCGCCGCCACCGGGACGCCCACGGTGGTGATGACCTATTGGAACCCGGTCGAGCGGTACGGCGTCGAGCGATTCGCTGCCGACCTCGCGTCCGCCGGTGGCGCCGGCCTGATCACTCCTGACCTGACCCCCGACTTCGCCCCGGAATGGATCGCCGCCGCGGACTCGCACGGTCTCGACAAGATCTTCCTGGTGGCGCCCTCCTCTACGCAGGCGCGGATCGAGATGACCACCGCGGCCTGCCGGGGGTTCGTCTACGCCACCGCGGTCATGGGGGTCACCGGCGCGCGCACCACGACCAGTGACCTCGCCGCTCCGCTCGTCGAACGCACGAAGGCAGCGACCGACCTGCCGGTCGGGGTCGGCCTGGGTGTCGGCAACGGCGACCAGGCTGCCGAGGTGGCGTCGTACGCCGACGGAGTCATCGTCGGCTCTGCCTTCGTCCGCGCGCTGCTTGATCACCCCGACGATCGGGAAGCCGGACTGCAGTCCATCACTTCTCTCACCGAGGACCTGGCCGAAGGCGTACGACGCCATGTCTAGCCCGGCCAAGCGTGCGCTGGCGGCCGTCGCCGCGGCGTTCCTGCTGACCCTGACTGCCTGTGGGGGAGGGGGGAGCGACCAGCCCTTCGCCGGCACCACGCTCGACCCCGTCTACGTCGTGCCAGACATCGACCTGACCGACACCGACGGCAACGCTTTCTCCCTGGCTGCCGACACCGACAAGCGGCTGACGATGGTGTTCTTCGGCTACACCCGCTGCGAGGACGTCTGCCCGGCCGTACTGAGTCATCTGGCCTCGGCCCTGACCCGACTCGAGGAGAGCGATCGCGCCCAGGTCGACGTCGTGATGGTCACCAGCGACCCCGATCACGACACCCCGGAAGTCATCCGCGACTACCTCGACTCCTTCGACCGTTCGTTCATCGGCGCCACCGCCGACTTCCGCACCGTCGTCGAGGTCGGTCGCGCCCTCGCGGTGGGGATCGACCGGCAGGATCCCGGTGGGCACACGACCCAGATCATGGGGGTCGACACCGCCGACGAGGCTCCGGTCTACTGGAGCCAGGACACCACACCTGCTCAGTTCGCTTCCGACATCCATACGCTTCTTGAGGGATCCTGACGTGACCTTGCCCCTGCTCACCACTGCGGTCGAACCAGTCGTCCAGCTGGTCGCCCAGCTGAGTGTGTTGTCGATCCCGAGCCCCTCGCAAGGTGTCTGGTATCTCGGTGACCTGCCCATCCGTGGCTACGCGTTGTCGATCATCCTCGGCATCATCGTGGCGATCTACCTCGGCGAGAGGCGCTGGATCGCGCGTGGCGGGAGTGCGGGGGACGTGCAGGACCTGGCCGTGTGGGCGATCCCCTTCGGCCTGGTCGGTGCTCGGCTCTATCACGTGGCGACCGACTCCGGGCTGTACTTCGGCGAGGGCAAGTCGCCGGTCGAGGCGCTCTACGTCTGGCAGGGCGGTCTAGGGATCTGGGGTGCGGTCGCGTTGGGCGCGGTCGGCATCTACATCGGTGCTCGGCGCAAGGGCATCCGACTCCTGCCGATGCTCGACGCCCTGGCCCCCGGCGTGATCGTGGCCCAGGCCATCGGTCGATGGGGCAACTGGTTCAACCAGGAGCTCTACGGCAAGGCCACTGACCTGCCGTGGGGGCTGGAGATCGACCCGCAGAACTATCCGGAAGGCCTGGACTTCGCGGCGGGCACGACGTTCCACCCCACCTTCCTCTACGAGTTCCTCTGGAACCTCGGCGTCTTCGCACTCCTCATCTGGGCCGATCGTCGCTTCAAGCTCGGTTTCGGTCGCGTGATGGCCCTCTACGTGATGGGCTACACCCTTGGTCGTGCGTGGATCGAGCACCTTCGGATCGACAACGTCGAGCTCGATGACGTCGCGGGACTGCGCCTCAACGTGTGGACCTCGATCGTGCTGTTCGTCGCAGCCGCGGCCTACTTCGTGTGGAGCTCTCGTCGCCATCCGGGCCGCGAGGACTCCGTCTACCGTCCGGGCAAGGGCCCTCACGCCGACCCGCACAGGGTGGAGGCGCCGGGCGAGACCAGCACGACGGCGAGCGAGCACTCCGAGCGTGATCTCGATGCTGAGGTCGCCCCGGAGTCGACGCCCGATGGCGTCATAGGGACCGAGCGCACCTGAGGGTGTCCACGGACAGGCTTCCCTGATCTCGCGGTCGGTGACGCGGTGGTAATCTAGGACTTCCGCCGCGTGGGCCAACGTCGTCCCCTGCGACCCACCGTTGCTGCCGAGCCGCCTGTTCCTGGGCGGGCGGTCGCAACCGACGCCGACGGGAGAACTCAAGTGCCCTATCCGCACGCGTTCCCGCCAGTCCAAGGTCTCTACGACCCAGCCAACGAGCACGACGCCTGCGGCGTCGCCTTTGTGGCCACCCTCACCGGAGAGCCTTCCCACGACATCGTGGCGAAGGCCCTGACCGCCCTGCGCAACCTCGACCACCGAGGGGCAGCGGGCGCAGAGGTCAACTCCGGCGACGGTGCGGGGATCCTCCTACAGGTCCCCGACGAGTTCCTCCGGCACGCTGCCTCTGAGGCCGGGTTCGAGCTGCCGCCGCCGGCGTCGTACGCCGTGGGTACCGCGTTCCTGCCCGGAGACGGTGAGCACGTGCGTGCCACCCGGGCCCAGATCGAGAAGATCGCTGCCGAGGAGGGCCTCAACGTCCTGGGCTGGCGCGAGGTCCCGACCGAGTCCGAGACGCTCGGCGAGGCTGCTCGCTCGGTGATGCCCGTGTTCAGCCAGCTGTTCATCGCAGCCAAGGGCCAGCGTCTGAGCGGCATGGCTCTCGAGCGCCTCGCCTTCTGCCTGCGCAAGCGGGCCGAGCGGGAGACCGACGTCTACTTTCCGTCGCTCTCCTCGCGCACCCTGGCCTACAAGGGGATGCTCACCACCGACCAGCTCGACAAGTTCTTCCCCGACCTCGTCGACGAGCGGCTCGCCTCTGCGCTCGCAGTGGTGCACTCGCGATTCTCGACCAACACCTTCCCGAGCTGGCCGCTGTCGCACCCCTTCCGGTTCATCGCGCACAACGGCGAGATCAACACGGTCAAGGGCAACCGCAACTGGATGCGGGCGCGCGAGGCCCTGCTCGACTCCGACCTGGTCCCCGGCGACCTCGAGCGGCTCTACCCGATCTGCACCGAGGGAGCCTCGGACTCGGCCTCCTTCGACGAGGTCCTCGAGCTGCTGCACATGGGTGGGCGCAGCCTTCCGCACGCGGTGCTGATGATGATCCCCGAGGCGTGGGAGAACCACACCGAGATGGACCAGGTGCGGCGGGACTTCTACTCCTTCCACTCCGCCATGATGGAGCCGTGGGACGGCCCCGCTTGCGTCGTCTTCACCGACGGCTCCCAGATCGGGGCGGTCCTCGACCGCAACGGTCTGCGACCCTCGCGCTACTGGGTCACCGATGACGGCCTGGTGGTGCTGGCATCGGAGGTCGGCGTCCTCGACCTCGACCCGGCGACGATCGTGCGCAAGGGTCGCCTCCAGCCCGGCCGGATGTTCCTCGTCGACACCGACGAGCACCGGATCATCGAGGACGAGGAGGTCAAGACCGAGCTCGCTGAGGAGCACCCCTACGGCGAGTGGTTGCACGCCGGGCTGATCCATCTCGACGACATCCCTGAGCGTGAGCACATCGTGCACACCCACGCCTCGGTGACTCGACGCCAGCAGATCTTCGGCTACACCGAGGAGCAGCTGCGGGTCCTGCTGACACCGATGGCCAACTCCGGGGGCGAGCCCTTGGGTTCCATGGGTACCGACACTCCGATCGCAGCCCTCAGCGACAAACCACGGTTGCTCTTCGACTACTTCAGCCAGCTGTTCGCCCAGGTGACCAACCCGCCGCTCGACGCCATCCGCGAAGAGCTGGTCACCTCGCTCAACGGCACCATCGGTCCGGAGTCGAACCTGCTCCACCCGACCCCGGCTTCCTGCCGACAGGTGGTGCTCCCCTTCCCGGTGATCTCCAACGACGACCTGGCCAAGATCCGGCACATCAACCGGGACGGGGACATGCCGGGCTTCATCACCCACGTCTCGCGGGGGTTGTACGAGGTGGCCGGCGGGGGTGCCGCCCTAGCCGCACGTCTCGCGGAGATCTGCGAGGAGGTCGGAGCTGCCATCACTGAGGGCGCCCGCATCATCGTGCTCTCCGATCGTCACGCTGATGCCGATCTGGCACCGATCCCGTCATTGCTGCTCACCGCCGCCGTGCACCACCACTTGGTCCGTGAGAAGACCCGCACCCAGGTGGGCCTGCTGGTCGAGGCCGGTGACGTGCGCGAGGTGCACCACGTCGCGCTCCTGGTCGGGTACGGCGCAGCCGCGGTCAACCCCTACCTGGCCATGGAGTCGGTCGAGGACCTCGCTCGCGAGGGCTTCTACGTGACCTCCGAGCCCGAGGTGGCGGTCGCCAACCTGATCAAGGGCCTCGGCAAGGGCGTGCTGAAGGTGATGTCCAAGATGGGGGTCTCCACCGTGGCCTCCTACACCGGTGCGCAGATCTTCGAGGCCGTCGGACTGGCACAGGACGTCGTCGACCGCTACTTCACCGGGACCACCTCCAAGCTCGGCGGGATCGGGCTGGACACGATCGCCGAGGAGGTTGCGCGTCGTCACGCCACGGCGTACCCGCGCGGGGGAGTGCTGCCCACCCACCGCCAGCTCGAGATCGGCGGCGAGTACCAGTGGCGTCGCGACGGGGAGCCCCACCTGTTCAACCCCGAGACCGTGTTCCGTCTGCAGCACTCCACACGGACCCAGCGCTACGACGTATTCAAGCAGTACACCTCCGCCGTCGACGAGCAGTCGTCCGAGCTGATGACCCTGCGAGGACTGTTCCGCTTCAAGGGCGCCGAGGTCACCGGGCGCGACCCCATCGCGATCGACGAGGTTGAGCCGGTCTCCGAGATCGTGAAGCGATTCTCGACCGGGGCGATGTCCTACGGATCGATCTCCCAGGAAGCGCACGAGACGCTCGCGATCGCGATGAATCGCCTCGGCGCGAAGTCCAACACCGGCGAAGGAGGAGAGGACTCCGAACGCCTCTACGACCCGGAGCGGCGCAGCTCGATCAAGCAGGTCGCCTCCGGCCGCTTCGGTGTCACCTCGGAGTACCTGACCAACGCAGACGACATCCAGATCAAGATGGCCCAGGGAGCCAAGCCCGGTGAGGGCGGGCAGCTGCCGGGCAACAAGGTCTACCCGTGGGTGGCCAAGACCCGGCACTCAACCCCCGGCGTCGGCCTGATCAGTCCGCCGCCGCACCATGACATCTACTCGATCGAGGATCTCGCCCAGCTCATCCACGACCTCAAGAACGCCAACCCGGCGGCTCGGGTCCACGTCAAGCTGGTCTCCGAGGTCGGCGTCGGCACGGTCGCGGCCGGAGTCTCCAAGGCGCACGCCGACGTCGTCCTGATCTCAGGGCACGACGGAGGCACCGGAGCCTCACCGCTGACCTCCCTCAAGCACGCCGGCGGTCCCTGGGAGCTCGGCCTGGCCGAGACCCAGCAGACGCTGCTGCTCAACGGACTGCGCGACCGCATCGTCGTCCAGGCTGACGGACAGCTCAAGACCGGGCGCGATGTCGTGATCGCCGCACTTCTCGGTGCTGAGGAGTACGGCTTCGCCACCGCGCCGCTCGTGGTGTCCGGCTGCATCCTGATGCGTGTGTGCCACCTCGACACGTGTCCCGTGGGTGTCGCCACGCAGAACCCGGTGCTGCGCGAGCGCTTCAGTGGCAAGGCCGAGTACATCGTGACGTTCTTCGAGTACATCGCCCAAGAGGTGCGCGAGATCCTCGCCGAGCTCGGCTACCGCTCGATCGAGGAAGCCGTCGGGGAGGTTGGCACGCTGGACACCGCAACGGCCGTCAACCACTGGAAGGCAGCAGGGCTGGACCTGAGCCCGATCTTGCACCAGGTCGATCGGTCGGCCTTCCCCGACCAGGCCCAGCGGTGCACGACCACGCAGGACCACGGACTTGAGCGCTCGCTCGACGTCACCGAGCTCGTGCCGCTCGCCCAGGCGGCCATCGAGACCGGCGAACCCGTCCGTGCCCAGGTGGCGGTCCGCAACGTCAATCGCACGGTGGGCACGATCCTCGGGCACGAGGTGACCAAGAAGTACGGCGGCGAGGGACTTCCCGACGGCACCATCGACATCACGCTGACTGGTTCTGCCGGGCAGTCGTTCGGTGCCTTCCTCCCGCGCGGGATCACCCTGCGCCTCGAGGGCGACGCGAACGACTACGTCGGCAAGGGTCTCTCGGGAGGGCGCATCGTCGTCCGGCCCGACCGGGCCGCCACCTTCGACCGCCCCGAGCAGATCATTGCCGGCAACACGATCGCCTACGGGGCCACGTCCGGGCAGATCTTCCTGCGCGGCGGCGTGGGGGAGCGGTTCGCCGTCCGCAACTCCGGGGCGTGGGTGGTCACCGAGGGAGTAGGCGACCACGGCTGCGAGTACATGACGGGCGGACGCGTCGTCGTCCTCGGCAGCACCGGCCGCAACTTTGCAGCCGGGATGTCAGGTGGCGTTGCCTGGGTGCTCGACCTCAAGGAATCCCGGGTCAACACCGAGCTCGTCGAGCTTGCGCCGGTGAGCGGCGACGCCGCGGTGGAGCTGCAGCAGATGGTCCGAGAGCACCTCGAGGAGACCGGCTCGCCGGTCGCCGAGGAGCTGTTGGCCGACTGGAACAGCTCGCTCACACGTTTCACCGAGGTCATGCCGCGCGACTTCCGGATCGTGCTGGAGGCCAAGGCCAAGGCTGAGGCCGAGGGGCTGGACGAGAACGAGACGGCACACGCGATGATGGGAGCACTCCATGGCTGATCCCAAGGGATTCTTGAAGAACGGGCGTGAGGTCGCGACCAGGCGACCGGTCACGGAGCGGATCGAGGACTGGAACGAGGTCTACCCCGACGGGATCGGGCGAGCCCTCCTGCCGATCATCAGCGAGCAGGCGGGGCGCTGCATGGACTGCGGCATCCCGTTCTGCCATCAGGGGTGTCCGCTGGGCAACATCATTCCCGAGTGGAACGACCTCGTCTGGCGTGACGACTGGGAGGGCGCGATCGAACGCCTGCACGCCACCAACAACTTCCCGGAGTTCACCGGGCGGTTGTGCCCGGCACCGTGCGAGACCGCTTGCGTCCTGGGGATCAACCAGGATCCGGTGACGATCAAGAACGTCGAGGTCGCCATCATCGACAAGGCCTGGGAGTCGGGCTACGTCCGCCCGCAGGCGCCGGAGTGGCTCTCGGGTCGCACTGTCGCAGTGGTGGGATCGGGGCCGGCCGGCCTTGCGACTGCCCAACAGCTGACGCGGGCGGGCCACACCGTCGCGGTCTACGAGCGTGCCGACCAGATCGGCGGCCTGATGCGCTACGGCATCCCTGAGTTCAAGATGGAGAAGAAGCACCTCGATCGCCGGCTCGACCAGATGAAGCGGGAGGGAACCGTCTTCCGCGCCGGGGTCGACGTCGGCGCCGAGGGATCCCCGCTCAGTGGGACCAAGCTTCGCGAGCGCTACGACGCCGTGGTCCTGGCGATGGGCGCCACGGTCGCTCGTGACCTGCCGGTGACCGGCCGCGAGCTCGGGGGCATCCATCAGGCGATGGAGTTCCTGCCGCAGGCGAACCGCGCCGCTCTCGGGCTGGAGCAGGTCGACGGTGCGGAACAGATCATGGCCACCGACAAGGACGTCGTGATCATCGGTGGCGGTGACACTGGGGCCGACTGCCTCGGTACCTCGACGCGCCACGGTGCCCGCTCGATCACCCAGCTCGAGATCATGCCCGAGCCTCCGGGGGAGCGACCGGCCGGCCAGCCCTGGCCCACCTATCCGATGACCTTCCGGGTGTCCTCGGCCCACGAAGAGGCGGGCGAGCGGGTCTACGCGGTGTCGACCAAGGAATTCTTGGGTGATGAGGACGGCAACGTCCGCGCGCTCCAGCTGGTCGAGGTGGTCTTCGACGACGGAAAGCTGACCGAGATCGAAGGCACTGAGCGGGAGATCCCCGCACAGCTGGTGCTCTTCGCGATGGGGTTCGTCGGACCGGAGAAGCCGGGCATAGTCGAGCAGCTCGGGGTCGACCTCGACGAGCGCGGCAACGTCGCCCGTGACAAGGACTACATGACCTCGGTCTCCGGTGTCTTCTCGGCGGGGGACTGTGGACGCGGTCAGTCCTTGATCGTCTGGGCGATCGCAGAAGGACGCGCCGCGGCTGCCGCCGTCGACCAGTACCTCACCGGCACGACGACGTTGCCCAGCCCGATCCCGCCCACCGCACGACCGTTGACGGTATAGGTCCACCTCGTCGGACACGCTGCGCGGGCGAGGGCACCAACGCCGCGCAGCGTGCCCGACGAGTCACAAGGTCTACCGAGCACCGACGGGAGCAATCGGGAAGCCCAGGTTCGGCCGCCACCGCCGTCGTGTCGTTGTATCGATCCAACCACTAGGGTGGACAGGTGCGAAGAGCAAAGATCGTGTGCACCTTGGGCCCGGCGACCAGTTCCGAGCGGAGGATCCGCGAGCTCGTCTACGCCGGGATGGACGTCGCCCGACTCAACATGAGCCATGGCACCCACGAGGACCACGCCGAGTCCTACCGCTTGGTGCGCGAGGCCGCGGACGCCTCAGGACATGGCGTCGGGATCTTCGCCGACCTGCAGGGCCCCAAGATCCGGCTGGCGACGTTCGCCGGGGGGCCCGTGGTGCTGCAGCGCGGTCAACGCTGGACCATCACCACCCGAGTGGTGCCCGGCGACGCGACGGTTGCCGGCACGACCTACCAGGGGCTCCCGGGCGACGTCAGCCCGAGCGATCCGATCCTCATCGATGACGGGAAGGTTCGGCTTCGAGTCGTCGCCGTCGAGGGGACCGAGGTGATCACCGAGGTGCTCGTCGGTGGTGCCGTCAGCAACCACAAGGGGATCAATCTCCCAGGGGTCGCGGTATCGGTGCCTGCGCTGTCGGAGAAGGACATCGCCGACCTGAGGTTCGCCCTCAGCCTCAGCGTCGACTTCATCGCACTGAGCTTCGTGCGCAACGCGGCCGACGCCGACGACGTGCGCGCCATCATGCGCGAGGTGGGGGTCGTGCTGCCGGTGATCGCGAAGATCGAGAAGCCACAGGCCATCGACAACCTCGACGAGGTGATCCAGGCTTTCGACGGGTTCATGGTGGCGCGCGGTGATCTCGCCGTCGAGTGCCCGCTCGAGGACGTGCCGTTCCTGCAGAAGCAGATCGTGCAGAAGGCTCGGCTCAACGCCAAGCCGGTGATCGTGGCGACCCAGATGCTGGAGTCGATGATCACGAGCCCGGCGCCGACGCGCGCCGAGGCCAGTGACGTGGCCAATGCGGTGCTGGACGGCGCTGATGCGGTGATGCTCTCCGGCGAGACCAGTGTGGGAGACCATCCCATCCACACCGTCGAGACGATGGCGCGCATCATTACCGCGACCGAGGGCCATGCCCTCGACGGGACCGACTCCGGGCGCTTCACCACGATCGACTGGGACCCGCACACGACCGGCGGGGTGATCGCCAAGGCCGCGGCCGAGGTGGCCGAACGGGTGGGGGCCACGTACGTGGTGGCTTTCACCCAGAGCGGGGACTCCGCCAAGCGTCTCTCGCGGATGCGCAGCGCGATCCCGGTGCTCGCTTTTACCCCGGAGGACCGAGTGCGCTCCCAGCTGTCGCTCTCGTGGGGGGTGGAGACGTTCCGCACCCAGTCCGTCGAGCACACCGATCAGATGGTGCGCCAGGTCGACGAGCAGCTGCTCCAGGTGGGACGGGTGCAGGAAGGCGACCTGGTCGTGATCGTGGCGGGCAGTCCGCCGGGGATCCCTGGCTCCACCAATGCCCTGCGGATTCACCGCATGGGCGACGCGATCAACGGTGTTGCGCCGGCTTACCGCACGCGCTGAGCAGTTCCCCGACGCGAAGGTGTCGGCTCGACGTGCCGACCGAATAGGAGAACCGCGTGCCCCGGGTGGGATTCGAACCCACACTGGATGGTGTTTGAGACCACTGCCTCTGCCATTGGGCTACCGGGGCCAACGCGGGGAAACCCTAGCCGATGCCCTGGCAGCCTCTGCCCTCCCACTAGCCTGGCGTGGTGAACGGCGACTCCACTCCTGCCAGCGCCCCGTCCCCCGGCGAGGCCCCGCGGCGCCGGGTGGTCATCGCCGAGGACGAGACGCTGATTCGGATGGACCTCGCCGAGATGCTCACCGACGAGGGCTACGACGTCGTGGGGCAGGCCGGCGACGGGGCTCGAGCGATCGAGCTCGTCGAGGAGCACCGGCCGGACCTGGTGATCTTGGACGTCAAGATGCCGGTGCTCGACGGCATCGCTGCTGCTGAGGCGATCGCGTCCCAGCGCATCGCGCCCGTGGTGATGTTGACGGCGTTCTCCCAGCGCGACCTGGTGGAGCGGGCCCGGGAAGCGGGAGCGATGGCCTACCTGGTCAAGCCGTTCACCGAGTCCGACCTGGTCCCGGCCATCGAGATGGCGGTGTCGCGCTTCTCCGAGCTGACCCAGCTCGAGAGCGAGGTGCACGACCTCCAGGAGCGACTGGTGACTCGTACCGCCGTCGACCGGGCCAAGGGGATCCTTCAGGAGAAGCTCGACCTGTCCGAGCCCGAGGCTTTCCGGTGGATCCAGAAGACCGCGATGGACCTTCGGCTCTCGATGCGCGAGGTGTCGGAGGGCGTGCTGACACACACCGTGCCGGTGGATCCGATCGACTAGCTGCGCCGCGGCAAGCAAGGATCGGGGGAGCAGCGCAGGTCAGATGCGAAAAGATCACGAATTGACAACGTACTCAGAGTCGCTGCATCCGGAGCATCCTTACGACTAGGTTGTGCGTGGTCGTCGACAGGCGTCGGCGAACTTCGATGAACCGGAGGCTCCATGAATCCCATCAGTAAAAAGGCGCGACTCGGGATCGTCGCCGTCACGAGTGCCCTCGTCCTTGCCGCCTGTGGCAGTGACGACGGGGACACCAGTGCGGACCCGACGACAGCTCCCTCGAGTGCCGATACCTCGGACTCCGCTCCAGAGGAGACCGGCACGCAGCTCTACTTCGTGGACGGCAACACCGCCAACTACGACAAGGACTTCGACCCCGGCACCCTCGAGGGCGTCAAGGCGACCTACCCGGGCTCCGAGCTGAACGACGACTTCAAGGGCCGCTTGACCGGCGTCGACAAGTCGCTCAAGGACTTCACCTACGGCGCAGAGTCCTACGACGCCACGATCGCTGCCGCGCTGGCTGCGATCGCGGCCGGCAACGACTCCGGCACCGGCGTCGGCTCGATGATGCAGGACGTCACCAGTGGCGGCGAGAAGTGCACCGACTTCAAGGCGTGTGTCGACCTGCTCGACGCTGACACCGACATCGACTACGACGGCGTCTCCGGTCCGCTCGACCTGAACTCCACCGGAAGCCCGTCGGCAGCGACCATCGGCGTCTTCGAGTACGGCGCTGACAACACCTACGCACCGCTGGACTACATCACCGGTCAGATCCCCGACCAGACCGACGTGAAGCCCGACCAGCAGATTGCTGAGAAGGACATCGAGAAGGGCAACGGCACCTTCGTCGTCGGCACGCTGCTGCCGGCCAGCGGTGACCTCGCGTTCCTCGGACCGCCGGAGTTCGCCGGTGTCGACCTGGCTGTTCAGGAGATCAACGAGAACGGCGGAGTGCTCGGCAAGGACGTCGAGCAGGTGCGGGGAGACTCCGGTGACGGAACCCCCAACATCGCGCCGTCCGAGGTCGACAAGCTCATCTCCGGCGGCGCTGACGTCGTCATCGGTGCGGCCTCGTCCTCGGTGTCGCTCTCGGTCATCGACAAGATCACCGGTGCCGGGCTGGCTCAGATCTCGCCTGCCAACACCTCCACCGCGTTCGACACCTACGCCGACCGGGGTCTGTACTTCCGTACGGCTCCCTCCGACGTGCTGCAGAGCCAGGTGCTGGCCTCCACCATCACCGGCGACGGCAAGCAGAACATCGCGATCCTGGCCCGCCAGGACTCCTACGGTGAGGCGCTGGCCGAGAACCTGCGCACCTTCTACACCGAGGCCGGCGGCAACGTCGTGTCCTACCAGCTGTACTCGCCCGAGGCAGCCAACTACAACGCCGAGGTCCAGGCGATTGCTGCCGAGGACCCCGACGCGATCGTGCTGATCTCCTTCGACGAGACGAAGAAGCTCATCCCGGCACTGATCCAGGCCGGTCTCGGCCAGAACGGCTGATCACCAGCACCTAGCAGCACCGCACCAGTCCAGCAGGCCCCGGGCACTCGCCGGGGGCCTGCTGTCCGTCTCCGGCTCCGAGTGGCGGCGCCCTGCGTCGATGCCCCGGGAACGGAGACAAGGCCTCCACCCCGGATCGGGGTGGAGGCCTTGTCAGGGACGTCGGCGCGTCAGGGGCGCGAAGGACCGGGGCAGGTCAGTCCTTCTTGGCCAGGGTGCCGAGGTAGAGCTCGATCACCTTGGGGTCGGTCGACAGCTCACGACCGGTGGCCGTGTAGGCGTTGCGGCCCTGGTCCAGGACGTAGCCGCGGTCGCAGATCTGCAGGCAGCGTGCGGCGTTCTGCTCCACCATCACCACGCTCACGCCGGCCTTGTTGATCTCCCGCGTCTGGACGAAGACCTCGTCCTGCAGGGCGGGGGAGAGGCCGGCCGACGGCTCGTCGAGCAGCAGCACCGACGGGTCCATCATCAGGGCCCGTCCCATCGCCACCATCTGCCGCTCGCCACCGGAGAGCGACCCGGCGCGCTGACCACGTCGGGTGCCCAGCGCCGGGAAGATGCTGGTGACGAAGTCGAAACGCTCGGAGAACTTGCTCGGTGCCTGGTAGCAGCCCATCTGGAGGTTCTCGCCGATGGTGAGGCTGGGAAAGACGTTGTTGTTCTGCGGCACGAAGCCGATGCCCTTGGTGACCAGGGCGTCGGAGCGCATGTTGGTGATGTCCTCACCGCGCAGCTCCACCTTGCCGGTGTGGATCTTCACCAGGCCGAACAGGGCCTTGAGCAACGTCGACTTGCCGGCACCGTTGGGTCCGATGATCGCGACCAGCTCACCGGGCTGGCAGTAGAGGTCGGCCCCGTTGAGGATGTTGACCCCGGGGACGTAGCCGGCGATGAGGTCGTCCGCACGCAGCACCGCGCCGTCGGCGGCGGCCAGG
>JBAVCA010000101.1:0-5208 GCA_049586475.1 Nocardioides sp. | reverse complement strand
GAGCCAGTGGGCGCCCGAGCTCGTGCGTGACAACACCCAGGTCGACCCGCCCCGGACGCCGGAGGAGGGCTACCACCTCACCGAGGACCTGGTCGACGAGTCGATCCGAATGATCCAGGACCAGCAGCAGGCGGAGGCGCGCAAGCCTTTCTTCCTCCACCTCGCCACCGGCGCCGCCCACGCTCCCCACCAGGTCACCGAGGAGTGGGTCGAGCCCTACTACGGCAGGTTCGACAACGGCTGGGAGGCTTGGCGCGAAGAGGTTTTCGCCAACCAGGTCGCCTCCGGGGTCGTCCCGGCCGACACCGTGCTCACCGAGCGCCCCGAGTGGGTGCCGGAGTGGTCGAGCATCCCGGCCGAGCAGCGCCGCCTCTTCGCCCGCTACATGGAGGTGTACGCGGGGTTCGTCACCCACACCGACCACCACCTCGGCCGGCTCTTCGACGCGATCGAGGTGCGGGGTATCGCCGACGACACGATCATCATGGTGCTCTCCGACAACGGCGCCAGCGCCGAGGGCGGGGTCCACGGCACCCTCAACGAAGCCGCCGGCTGGCTCGGGGTCCAGGAGGACGTCGAAGCCTCGATGGAGCGGATCGACGAGATCGGCGGGCACGACGCCTACAACCACTACCCGTTCGGCTGGGCCTGGGCCGGCAACACCCCGCTGCGGCTGTGGAAGCGCTACGCCTGGCTCGGCGGGGTGCGCACCCCGCTCGTGCTCCGCTGGGGGGCGAAGGTCACCGACCCCGGCGCGATCCGCGGCCAGTTCTGCCACGCCGTCGACATCTTCAGCACCATCCTCGATGCCGCTGGCATCGCCGCCCCGGACGCCGTGGACGGCGTCACCCAGCAGCCGGTGGACGGCACGTCCATGCTGGCGAGCATCGCGGGACCCGGCGGGGCGGACGCACCTGAGCATCGAGGCCTGCAGTACTTCGAGATGATGGGCAGCCGAGGCATCTACGCCGACGGTTGGAAGGCCGTCACCGACTACGTGCCCAACCAGTTCGGCGAGCGCGAGACCCTCACCGGCAGCTTCGACTTCGCCAGTGACGCGTGGTCGCTCTTCCGTCTCGTCGACGACTTCTCCGAGGCCATCGACGTCTCGGCCGAACATCCCGAGGTCGTGAAACGGCTCGAGGAGCTGTGGTGGGCCGAGGCAGGGCGCAACCAGGTGCTGCCGCTCTTCGAGTTCCCGGACTCGATGGCCCACATGCACCCGGGCGCCTTTCCGGCACCGGTGTCCGCGACATACACCCCCGGGGGCGGACCCATCCAGGAAAGCCAGCTGCCCTCCACCATGGGCGGCTTCGACCTGACCGCCGAGATCGTGGTGCCCGAAGGTGGGGCCGACGGCATCCTCGCCGCTATCGGTGACGCCCACGGCGGCTGGGGCTGCTACCTGCTCGAGGGGAGGCTCGTCGCGGCGTTCGCGATGCTCGACGGCTTGGTGCGGGTGGCCTGCCCCGAGCCCCTGGCGCCGGGCACCCACCAGGTCTCGGTCCAGTACGTCGGGGGCCGGGACCCGCACGCGCGACTGCTGGTCGCCGGGGTCGAGCAGGCCCGCGTCGTACTGCCCGGATTCTTCTTCTTCCCCAACCTGTCCACCTCAGCCACCGGCATGCTCATCGGCCGCGACCGGGGCCTGGCCCTGTGCCGCGACTACGCGCCACCGTTCGCCTTCACCGGGGAGCTGAGACGGGTCACCATCACCAGCGGGAGCCCAGGAGCCCAGGCCGACAGCGAGACGTTGCTGCGCGCCGCCCTGGCCTCGGACTAGCGACAACCTCCAATGACTGGCCCCACGACTGGCCCCGCGACTGGCCCGACGGTGGGCCCGACCACAGCTCCTCTCAGCGGGGCTCGCGAGCAGCACAAGCTCGCCACCCGACGGGCGCTGGAGAACGCGGCGCTGCGACTCTTTGCCCGAGACGGCTTCGACGCCACCAGCATCGAGGCGATCGCGGCGGAGGCAAAGGTCTCGGCACGCACGTACTTCCGCTACTTCGCCACCAAGGACGAGGTGCTCACTCCGGATCGGGAGGAGCGTCAGGCCCTCCTGGGGACCGCAGTCGCTGCAGCGGGTGGCTCCCCCGGGCGCTCAGCTCTGGAGATTGCTGCCGAGGCGTTGCTGGCGATCGCTCCTTCCTTCGAGGACGAGCGCGACACGATGCTGCTGCGGCGCCAGGCTGCGGTGACGTCGCCGGTCCTGCGCGGGCGCCTGCACGACGTCGTCCACACCTGGGAGCGCACGCTGTCCGATGCACTCCTCGAGACCACGGGGTCGTTCCTGAGGAGCGACGTGGCCGCCCAGGCCGCGACCGCGGTCTGGCAGGGGGCCATCACTCGCTGGCTCGACCAGGGCTCCGGAACACTCACGGAGCAGCTGGCGTCGGCCTTCGGGGCGCTGATCGGGCACGCGGACCGCGGTTCCGAGGCCACCGCCTGACCCGGCTTCCCCCACCAGCGGTGCAGTGGAGGCGCTTGTCTCAGGCGGCGCGGACGACCTGGCTGCGCGAGGTGGCCTGGCTGCGCACGGTGCGCTGGACGGCCGTCTGCGACTCACCGCACCAGCAGGTGAAGTGGTACGCGATGCCCCGGGCATCGGGGGTCACGGCGGAGATCTGGCTGGGGAAGATGAGCTGGCGGCGCTCGCACGAGGAGCAGGAGTGGGTGAACATGGCTCAAGTGTGACTCGCCAGTAGCAATAGGGCTAGCCTGTCTTTCCTGGAGAAGCCATAGGATCTGCCTATGTTGTCTCTGCACCAGCTGACCTGCTTTCTCGCCACGTACGAGCAGGGTTCCTTGACGGCTGCCGCCGAAGAACTCGGCTACGCCCAGCCGTCAGTCTCCGAGCAGATCCGGTCGTTGGAGCGGTCACTGGGCGTGGACCTGTTTCGGCGGGTCGGACGAGGAGTCGTCCCGACGACCGCGGCCGACGAGCTGCGCCCGCATGCTGAGCGGGTCCTGGGCAGCGTCGACGAGGCCCGGCGCGCAGTCCAGCGGGTCAAGTCGCTGGAGACCGGCACGATCAGGTTTGGCATGTTCGGTACAGCGCGGCTGTACGCCGGAGCCGACCTGGTGGCTGACGTCCTGGCGCGGTACCCCGGCGTCCGGGTCGAGCTCATCGGCCAGAACTCCACCGACGTGCAGGAGCAGCTGCGCCGCGGACGGCTCGAGGCCGCCATGATCGCGATCTCCAACGTGGTCAGCGAAGGCCTCCAGGTCACCCCGGTCGCGCGCGACGAGCTCGTCTACATCAGCACCGACCCCGAGCGCCTCGCGACCCCGGTGACTGCCCACCGGCTCTCCCAGGCGTCGCTCGTGATGCCCGAGACGACCTGGCGGCAGGAGGACGCGACCCGCATCGTGCTGCGCCAGATGATGCACGAGACCGGCCGCAACCCGACGAGCCGGATCGAGGTCGAGGACGTCGAGACCGCGGTCGAGCTGGTCGGGATGGGCCTGGCCGACTCCGTGATCCCGCGCGGAGCCGCCGACCAGCTGCTTCCACGGCTGGCGCCGGACGCCGGCTGGGTCAGCCTGCGCCCGCGGCAGTACGACACGCTTGCGATCGTGCACCGCGCCGGCGCGACCCTCTCGCCGGCCGCGCGGTTGATGATCGAGCTTGCCACGGCCCGGATCCAGTCGATCGTCCACCACGAGGACGACTGAGCCCTCCGGTCCCGCGTACCCCTCAGCCACCGACGGCTGCTCGAGGTCGGACTCCGCGAACAGGTGTCTGGTGAACTAGGGCCATGTCGCAGGAACACGAGCGCGAGGTCGCAGAAGCAGCCCAGCTGCTCGAGCGTGCCCTGATCGAGGTCAAGAAGGTCGTCGTGGGACAGGACGCGATGGTCGAGCGGATGCTGATCGGGCTCCTCGCCCGCGGCCACCTGCTCCTGGAAGGAGTGCCCGGGGTCGCGAAGACCCTGGCGGTGCGGACCCTCGCCGACGTCGTCGGCGGCAGCTTCTCGCGGTTGCAGTTCACCCCCGACCTGATGCCCGGCGACATCACCGGGACCCGCGTGTGGCGCGCCAGCACCGAGACATTCGACGTCGAACGTGGCCCGATCTTCGCCAACCTCGTGCTCGCCGACGAGATCAACCGCGCCCCGGCGAAGGTGCAGTCGGCGCTGCTCGAGGCGATGGCCGAGCGACAGGTCTCCATCGCCGGGACCAGTCATCGGCTACCCGACCCGTTCCTGGTGCTGGCCACCCAGAACCCGGTCGAGTCCGAGGGGGTCTACCGACTCCCCGAGGCCCAGCGGGACCGCTTCCTGCTCAAGGTCGACGTGCCCTACCCGACCGGCCAGGAGGAGTTCACCATCTTGCACCGCATGTCGGTGGATCCACCCCGCGCGGAGCAGATCTTCGAGCCGGCCGACGTCCGTAGGCTCCAGTCCGTCGCCGACAGCTTGTTCGTCCACCACTCGATCTCCTCCTACCTGGTCAACCTCACCGTCGCTACCCGCTCCCCCGAGCGCTACGGCTTGCCCCACCTCAGCGCGGTGATCGAGCTGGGCGTGAGTCCGCGGGCGTCCTTGGGCATGCTGGCCGCCGGTCGCGCCCTCGCCCTGCTGCGTGGGCGCTCCTACGTGCTTCCCTCCGACATCGTCGAGATCGCCTCCGACGTGATGAGCCACCGGCTGCTGCTCTCCTTCGACGCCGTCGCCGACGGCGTCGATCCGCGCGACGTCGTCCGCCAGGTCATCGCCGCAGTACCCCGACCCGCCATGGCTTCGCGTGAGGACCCCGACGGGCACCGCCACCTCCACACCCCGGATCAGAGTTTGCAGAGCTCGGAGTACGTGGAGCACACGTGAACACCTCGATGAGCGGCGACCTCCCTGCCCTCGACGGCACCGCCGACCCGCAAGCCGTTTTCGCTGCGCTCGACCTGGCCGTCCGACGCCGCCTGCCGGGCCGGATGCACGGCGACCAGCACGGGCTTCGCCTCGGCGCAGGCTCTGATCCCGAGGAGGTCGTGCGCTACCGGCCAGGCGAGGACGACGTCCGCCGCATCGACTGGAACGTGACCGCTCGCTCCGCCGGTGTGCCCCACGTCTGGCGCCTCCGCGCCCAGCACGAGCTCGAGACCTGGGTGCTCGTCGACGACACGCCCAGCATGGCTTTCGGCACCGTCGCGCTGGAGAAGCGTGACATCGCCACCGGCGTCTGCGCGGCCGTCGCCCTGCTCACCGC
>JBAVCA010000100.1:0-4233 GCA_049586475.1 Nocardioides sp. | reverse complement strand
CGCCCCTGAGGGGGCCGCCGCCTTGGTCGACCGGGTGCTGATCGAGCAGCGGCGGACGATCGAGCAAGCCGACGACCCGGACCCGGCGGTGCGCGACGCGCTGAGGATGGCGATCCAAGGGGCTCCGCGACGAGCCCGGACGGCCGGAATCGCACCGATCGCAGCGACAGCGCTGGTGGTGCTGCTCGCTCTTGCTGGGGTGCGCTACCTGGGACTCACACCGGAGACGACGCCCTTGGTGCCCTCGACGTACGCCCTCGACGTCCAGAGCGCGACGTCGACGCTGAACGACGCCGGGTACGAGGTGGCCACCCGCACCGTCGAGGTCTGCGAGACCGCCGACCTCATCATCGCCACCGTGCCGGCGGCCGGAACCCCGGCCGTCGAGGGGACCTCGGTCACCCTCCTCGTCGCTCAGCCGCCCGGACTGAGCTGTCCAGTGGGTGCAGGCTTCCGGAGCCAGGTGTGGCAGTTCCTTCGCTGGGTCCGCGGATTCGGCCCACTCCCCCCACTGGCGGAGCGGCCTACCGTGGTGACCGTGGACGCGACCGGCACTCGCACGGTCCGGGTCGATCGGGCCGACATCACCGCACAGGTCGCCGCGGGGGAGCTCCTCGACGTGCTGCGCACGACGGTGACCGAGGTACCGGACCCCACCCGGGGAGCTCTCGAGCTGACCGTCCGCAACGGAATCGGACTCCGCCCGTGCGGTGCCAGCCCGCCGACCGGGTACGACAGCCTGCTGTCGATTCGCTTCGACCTCGAGCCGAGCGAGGAACGCAGCGACTCCTGCCCGCTGACCGGGTACCTCATCTTCGCCGGCGACCTGATCGAGACCATTGCGGTCCTGTCGCCCACCGGCTCACCTCGTTGATCCACCCGCCTGCAAGCTGACGTCAGAACAGCGCCGCATTGACGTCACATTTGCTTGACATGATGTCATTCTGACATCATAGTGGTGGCATGGACATCACGCCGTTCGTCGACCACCTTCGCCGCGACCTCCTCGCGGCAGCCGAGGGCGCCGGCGACGAGCTGCGCAGCACCGCTGAGCGCCTCGGGTTCGCCCTCGAACCGGCCACCCGGTTGGCCCTGATGGAGGCGATCAGCCAGGCCTGCGCGGAGATCACCGCGGAGATGCCGAGCGGCGGAGTCGACGTGCGCCTGGACGGACGCGACCTCGCGTTCGTCGTCGACACTCCCCCGACCCTCCCGGTTCCCGCACCGCCGTCGCCGGCTGCGCTCACGCCCCCGCACGCCGATGGCGCCGACGACGATGGCGAGGTTGGCGGGACGGCACGGATCACCCTGCGTCTGCCCGAGTCGGTCAAGATCAAGGCCGAGGACGCCGCAGCAGAAGCCGGCCAGTCGCTCAACACCTGGCTGGTCGGCGTCGTCCGCTCCGCCACCCGACCCGGCGCGATCAACGTCGACATCGATCTGTCGAGCCTTCCGCAGCTCCTGGGCGATCACTTCCCGTTCGGCGAGGGAGGCCCCACCGGCCCTCGCGGGCGAGGACGCAACTCCGCCAAGCGGATGAACGGTTGGGTCTGACACCCAGCGCCTCCACCCCTCTCAGCACCCGGGTCCGACCACCACGGCGGACTCGCGGACAAGCACACCCTCAGCGAGCGAATTCAGGAGTCAGCATGAACGGCACGACCGTCAGCACCAGGCAGTTCAGTTCCGTCGGACCGCTGCGCCTGTACGTCGAGAACGGCCGAGGCAGCGTCGAGGTGACTGCCCGCGAGACCACTGAGGCGACGGTCGACCTCACCGGCTCCGGTGCCGACGACGTGCGCGTCGAGCTCGATGGCGAAGATCTCGTCGTCATCGCGCCCCAGCAGCGCAGCGGCTTCTTCGAGGGCGATCGGCGCCTCGACATCGTCGTCGTGGTGCCGCTACGTAGCGAGCTCACGGCCAAGCTCGGCAGCGCCGAGCTGGTCTGCCACGGAGAGCTGGGCGCCGCATCGATCCGCAGCGGGTCGGGTGACGTCGTCCTGGAGCACCTGGCTGGCGCAGCGCTCCTCGAGACCGGCTCCGGCGACGTTCGGATCGAGCACGCCCAGGAGCCGGTCCGCATCAAGAGCGGGTCCGGCGACGTCTCGGTGTCGCAGTGCGGCAGCGAGGTGTCGATCTCGACCGGTTCCGGGGATGTCGAGCTCGGCGATTGTCACGGGAGCGTGTCGGTCAAGACCGGATCCGGCGACCTCAGCGTGGCCCACTCCCGCGCCGGCGTCGGCCTCAGCACCGGCAGCGGCACGCTGGTCATCGACCGGGCGACCTCCGGCCGCGTGCACCTCAAGGGGGCCTCGGGCGACCTGCGGGTCGGGATCCCGGCCGGCGTCCCGGTCTGGACCGACGTCTCCACGATCTCCGGACACGTGCACTCCACCCTCGAAGGAGCCGGCCAGCCTGAGGACGGCGCCGACTTCGTCGAGGTGCTCGCCAAGACCGTCAGCGGCGACATCGATCTCCACCAGCTCTGACAGAGCACCCAGACCACTAGCACCATCCACCGGCACCATCCACCGGCACCATCCACCGGCACCATCCACTGGCACCATCCACTGGCAGAGACAGGACCCCCCTCATGGACGACAACCCCAGCCTGCTCCCTTCCCAGGCGCGTCACCTCATCGAGCAGCGTCTGCGCACCGCGGCTGCGGAGCGGGTCGCGCGCAGCACTCGCTCACCGGGTGGGCGCCGCCACCGACTGGCCGAACAGCTGCGCTCGGTCGCAGAACGCCTCGACGTCTGAGCCGGTCGGCTCACCGAAGCCGACCCCGTGCCCGTCAGGGACGAAGCCACTCACCCAGGTCGGCATCCATCAGCAGGGCGCGTGCCTCAGCCGCCCGTTCGTCCGGTACCAGGACCCTCTGCTTGATGACCTCGATGAGCCCTTCGAGGCTGCTCGAGTGGCGATCCGCGACGTGGTGCGGGATCTGCGCCGCGATGAGCAGACCCTCGATCGCCGACAGCAACGCGGGATCGTTCGTCCTGACCAGCTCCGCCATGTCCTCCGCCTCCATCGATCGATGCCCGTGCTGACGCTCTCATCCTCTTCCAGGCACCTGACCCGGGCGGGCGACTCAGATCGCGGTGCGGTGAAAATTTTGGAAGGAGCGCGACGGCGTCGGGCCACGCTGCCCCTGGTAGCGCGACCCGTACTTCTCCGAGCCGTAGGGGTGCTCGGAGGGTGAGGAGAGCCGGAAGAAGCAGAACTGACCGATCTTCATCCCGGGGTAGAGCTTGATCGGCAGCGTCGCGACGTTGGCGAGCTCGAGGGTCACGTGCCCGGAGAACCCCGGGTCGACGAAACCCGCCGTGGCGTGAGTCAGCAGACCCAGCCGGCCCAGCGACGACTTGCCCTCGACCCGCGCGGCGATGTCGTCCGGGAGCGAGACGACCTCGTAGGTCGAGCCCAGCACGAACTCGCCCGGGTGCAGGATGAACGCCTCGTCCCCCTCCGGCTCGACCTCGCGGGTGAGGTCGGACTGATCAGCGGCGGGGTCGATGTGGGGGTAGCGGTGGTTCTCGAAGACCCGGAAGAACCGGTCGAGCCGGACGTCGATCGACGAGGGCTGCAGCATGCTCGGATCCCAGGGCTCCATGGCGATCCGTTGGGCATCGATCTCGGCGAGGATGTCGCGGTCTGACAGGAGCACCCCCGCACCCTATCGGTCCGAGTCGCCATCCTCGTCGCTGGAGGACGGCACCTCCACCGGACGCAACCGCGCCCAGACGAGGAACGCGCCGCCTGCCACCAGCAGCGCGAGGCCGACCCAGAGGTTCGCATTGACCCCTTCGCTCCGCTCGCCACCCTCGTCGCCGTAGACCGCGCGCGTGATCAGCAGGATCACCCCGTAGACCGCCAGGAGAGCACCGATCATGTTGCGGATGTCGAAGGCACCAGCAGCGCGTTTCTTGGCTGAGTCGGTCACGTGTTGCTCCTGGGAGTAGTCGGGATCAGAAGAGGAAGTTGAGCGCGACCACGAGCCCCAGCGCGATGCCGGCCAGGGGCAGGGTGCGCTGGTACCACGGCAGCGCGGCCTCGTTGGCGTCCACGCGGTCCTCCTTGGGGGTCTCGGAGAACACCAGACCTCGCAGCTCTGAGCTGGGCTTGGGGGTGGTGAGCAACGAGACGACCAAGCTGACGACGATGTCGACGACGAACGCCGCGCCCGCAGCCACGAAGGACGCCCCCTGCCCCGAGACCCCGATCAACCCGAG
>JBAVCA010000099.1:0-8401 GCA_049586475.1 Nocardioides sp. | reverse complement strand
ACCGCGCGCGGGGTCCGCACCACCGCCGTGGCGACCGGTCGGGTCACTACCAAGCTCAGCCGCGGGGCGGTGCGCAACGCGCAACGGGCAGCCACCGCGCAGGGAGCCGACGAGTCCGGTCTGCACCGGCTCATCTACCTCCACGCCGCCAATGCAGCCGGCGACGCTGCGGTCGCGATCTCCTTGGCCACGACCGTCTTCTTCGCCGGGGCCACCAGCGATGCTCGGGGCCAGGTCGCGCTCTTCCTGGGACTCACGATGCTGCCGTTCGCGATCGTGGCCCCCCTGATCGGGCCCTTCCTCGACAGGTTCAGCCACGGGCGCCGCTGGGCGATCGGGGCGACCTTCGCGATCCGGGCCTTCCTGTGCTGGGTCCTGGCCGGTGTCGTCCCGGCGGACTCCCCCCTGCTCTACCCGACCGCGCTGGGGGTGCTGGTCTCCTCGAAGGCGTACGGCGTGACCCGGGCTGCGGCCATCCCTCGTCTGCTCCCGAACAACTTCACGCTGGTGAAGGCCAACGGCCGAGTATCCCTCGCGGGGGTGGTCGGCGGCGCGCTGGCGGCCCCGCTGGCCGGCGGCGCTGCCTACGTCGGCGCCGAGTGGTCGCTGCGCCTGGCCTTCGTGATCTTCGTCGTCGGCACCGTCGCCGCGATCCTGCTGCCTGCCAAGGTCGACTCCAGCGAGGGTGAAAAGCGGGTGAGCCTGCGCCCCGGGAGCAGCAGGTCCGTGCGCCGGGGCACCAACATCTCGCCGGCGGTCGCCTTCGCGCTGCGAGCCAACTGCGGCCCACGGTGGCTTTCGGGCTTCCTGACCATGTACATGGCGTTCCTGCTGCGCGACCAGCCGCTGCCCGGCTGGGAGGGCAAGGAGGCCTTGCTGCTGGGCATCGTCATCGGCGGCGCCGGCCTCGGCAACACGATCGGGATCCTGCTGGCCTCGGGGCTCAAGAAGATCGACCCGGCCGTGACGGTCGTGGCAGCGCTCCTTGCCGACGCTGCGATGGTCGCACTGGGAGCCCTGTTCTACGGAGTGCTCGCACTGGCCGGCCTCGGCCTGGTCGCCGGCCTCGCCCAGTCCCTGTCCAAGGTCTCGCTCGACTCCACGATCCAGAGCGGTGTGCCCGTCTCGGTGCAGGCCAGCGCCTTTGCCCGCAGCGACACCACCCTGCAGATCGCCTGGGTGCTGGGTGGCTTCGTCGGGATCGCGCTGCCCCAGTCGGCGCGCCTCGGCCTGGGCGTCGGTTTCGTCGTGCTCCTCGCGTGGACCGTCTTCGTCCTGTCCTCCCGCCCACGGCGCCACCGCAGCCGCTCACGACCCGGATCGGGCGCGCCGCCTCCACCGCCTCCGGAGAGCTAGAGCTCGAGCTCGTCGGCCAGGGCGCGCAGCACCATGGCGGCAGGCTTCGACGCCCGGGCATCCGGGTGCCGGCCGTGGCGGTAGGCCTCGCCGAGGCCGTCGAGCATCCGAATGAGGTCCTCGACGATCGTCGTCATCTCCTCAGGAGCTTTGCGACGGGCGTGCGACTGGTTGCGAGAGACCGATGCGGGGGCCTCGAGCACTCGCACCTGCAACGCCTGGTCACCGCGGCGGCCCTGGGCGATGCCGAACTCGACACGCGTACCGGGCTTGATCGTGGTGCTCCCCTCGGGGAGAGCGTCGGAGTGGACATAGACATCCGCACCGCCCTCCTGGGACAGGAAACCAAAACCCTTGTCGGGGTCGAACCACTTGACCTTGCCACTCGGCACTGACTCGCCTCTCTCAAGCAACCAGCCCGACCCGGGTCCGGGTCGAGCCTCTGGCGTCATCCTATCGGGCGTGAGCCTCCAGCCACGACGGGAATGCGCGCAGGTCGTCCAGGACCAGGTGGGTGCCGGCTGCAAGGAGGTCGGCGCGAGAACAACCGCCGGTCAGCACCGACACCGAGGTGACACCCGCCGCCAGCGCGCCCTCCACGTCATGGACATGGTCGCCGACGTAGATCGAAGCACCCTCGCGCAGCAGAGCAGCGGCCTTGCCGGCACCCCAGACCCATCCCTCCAGGACATCGACCTCCAGGCCGAGGTGATCCAGGTGCAGGCGGGCGTTCGGGGCGTACTTGCCGGTCACGACGACGACCCGCCCCGCGAGTGCGCGCACCGCCGCCACAGCATCCAACGCCCCCGGCAGCAGCGGGACCGAGGAGATGGCGAGCTCGGGGTAGAGCGCTCGGAAACGGTCGCCGGCAGCGGCGATCTCGGGCTGCGGCAGGTAGGGCGCAAGCATCAGGTCCAACGGGGGACCGAGCGCTGCGGTCATCTGCTCGACGGGGAAGACGACTCCCAGCTCGTCGCCGAGTGCGCCCAGCACCGAACGGATGCCCGGGGCGGTGTCGATCAAGGTCATGTCGAGGTCGAACCCCACGGTGAGGGGTGACGGTGAGGTGCGCACGCTGCGAGGATAGGGGTGGCCTCCTGCCCGGCCAGGCCCCATTCTCCCGTTGGGGTGCGGCGTTGATGCCAGTGCGCCACAATGGACACCCACGGCCACGCCGGATGCCGGTGAGCCCCTCGGCTCCCCGCTGGCCCACCCCTTGACCATCCACTCCTGGACGGGAGCACCATGCCAGATCCTCGACGACCGCATGCTGTGCTGCGTGCCGGTGTGACGAGCCTGGCCGCGAGCTTCGCCCTGCTTGCTGGCACCTTCGTTGGCACCTTCGCTGACGAGTCCGCCTCGGCCGCTGGCCCCGATGCCGCACAGGTCTACCTCGTGACGCTGCGGGGCGCAGGGACCGCCGGAGCCGACACGCTGGTGCCGACGGCGCTGCGCTCGGCACGGATGCTGGACGAGCAGGACGTGACGCTGCAGAGCGTCGATGCCCCCGAGCCGCTCTACCGGTGGACGACGGCCCTCAACGGCTACGCCGTGCAGCTGAGCAGCACGCAAGCGGCATCGTTGGAGTCCGACCTGTCGGTTGCGTCCGTCGAACCGAACGAGGTGCGCACCCTCGCGGGTGTCGACACCGCGGCGCTCGCGGCCCAGCGCATCGACGCCGACCGTCCTAGTACCGGTGGCGCCGGCATCGTCATCGGCATCATCGACACCGGTCTGGCCCCCGAGAGCCCACTGTTCGCCCAGGTTCGCCACCAGCGCACCTCGACCTTCAGTGGCGCCTGTCCCGAGGGACAGTCCTGGGCCAGCTCCGAGTGCAACGGCAAGGTCGCCGGAGCGCGCTGGTACGTCCGCGGCTTCGGCACCGACAACCTGCGCGCCACCAGCTCACTCTCCCCTCGCGACACCGATGGCCACGGCACCCAGATGGCCTCGATCGCGGCCGGCAACGCCGCGGTGCCGGTGACCGTCGGTGGAGAACGACTCGGCAGGCTCGGCGGCCTCGCACCCGCGGCCCAGCTCGCTGTCTACAAGGCCTGCTGGGGCGCACCCGACCCCGATGACGACGGGTGCGCGACCGCCGACCTCGTCACCGCGATCGACGACGCGACCCGCGACGGCGTCGACGTGCTCAGCCTGTCGGTGGCTGGACCCGGCGCGATCGACACGGTCGAGCGGGCGCTGCTGGGTGCGGCCGAGAGTGGCATCGTGGTGATCGCCGCGGCCGGCAACGACGGCCAGGACGCCTACGCGGCTCACCCCAGCCCCTGGGTCACGACTGTCGGTGGCGCCTCCGGCGACGTGCGCCAAGGGCGCGTCGTGGTGCCCAAGGATCTGCGCTCCAAGCGTCTCTCCGACCTGAGTGGGCCGATGCTGTCGGGACGCACCATCGGCCCAGCCCCGGTGGTGCTCGGCGCCGAGGTCCCTGCGATCGACGTACGGCGCCGCGACGCAGCGGTGTGCGCTCCCGACAGTCTTGACGCCGCCCTGGTGGCTGACGCCGTGGTCGTGTGCAAGCGCGGCCAGGTCGGCCGGATCGACAAGTCCCGCGCTGTGGAGATGGCCGACGGGGTCGGGATGGTGCTGGTCAACCAGCGCCGGGGGTCGGTCGACCTCGACGTCCACAGCGTTCCCTCCGTCCACCTCGACGACACGTCCGGCTCCCGCCTGACGCGGTGGGTCCGACGCCACCCTGGCGAGCGACTCACCCTGCGCTCGCTGGGAAAGGTGCGCGGCCCGGCACGCGTCGCCGCACTCTCTCCGATGGGCAACCCGAGCGCCGGCATCGTCAAGCCTGACCTGCTCGCCCCGGCCACCAGCGTGCTCGGCGCGGTGCCCAGCGATGGCGGAGGCGATGGCTGGGCCTTCGTCTCCGGGACCTCCGCGGCGACCGCGTACACCGCGGGAGTGGCCGCCACCCTGCTGAGCCAGGGGGATCGCGCTTCCAGCGAGGTGCGCTCCATGCTCGCCACCACGGCAGCACCGGTCGACAATGCCATCGCCCTGCGCAGCGGAGCGGGCCTGCTCCGACCCGATCGGGTGCGCTCTCCAGGCCTGGCCTACCTCATCGAGCCCGGCGACTACCGAGAATGGCTGGACGGCAGCCTGTCCGACTTGAACACCCCCTCCGCCCTCATCGCTGGCAACGAGACCACCCGCACCCGCACGGTCACGAACGTCGGCAAGCGCCGGCTCTACTTCTCCTCCTCGGCCCGCGGCTTCGACTCCGGAGTCTCGGTCTCCCCCGCCGCGCTGCGGCTCGGCCCCGGTGAGACGGCGACCTACACGATCACGGTTGATCGACGTTCGCCCACCCTCGACGACGGCTTCGTCGTCTGGCGCGGCGCCACGGGCACCGTCACCCGCATCCCTGTCGTCATCGGTCGCTGAGCCTTTCGGCTGCGGTTGGTGGCCGTGTCTGGGACCGCCACGGGACAGCCCTGACCCCTCCACAGGCGTTCGAACATGCTGGCGAATGTCGGTGCGTCCGCGTAGAATCCTAGGTATGCGGAAGGCCCCCTTGGACTCTGAGATCGCGGTAGTCCGCGATCTTCAGCAGGGCCGTGACGCCGCTGAGGTCGCCCTCCTGCACGGTGTGATCGCGTGGGCTGCAGCGCACCGCGTCGATGAGTCGGTGGTCGACGACCTCACGTTCGGGATCGACGGCGTGTTGCTCGGTGGGGTGGGTTGTCCGTTGGTCAGCAAGTTCGATGTCTACGACCTTGCTGCGGGTCTGCGGATATCGTCCGAGCCGGGGTGTCACTACGTCGCGAAGGTCCTCGAGCTGCGCTACCGGGTCGATGGCCTGGGCCAGGGTCCGCTCGATCTGTGCGAAGGAACACGAGGTCTACGACTGGACCAGCCCCACCGGACTCACCTACCGCGTCACCCACGGACGCATGCCGATCACCACACCGATCAGCCCCGAAGCAGAACCCTGAACGCCATACCTGAGGCTGAGGCCAGTGCCGGGAACGCGTGTGATCAGCCGGCGTCCTCGGCGCTGTCGGGGCCGACAGAACTGTCGGCAACCGCCGGTGCGAACACGAGTTGCAGCGTGCCGATCACCATGCAGGCAACCGCGATGAAGATCCCGGTGGAGTCTTCGACCCACATCGCGAGACCGAGGAAGACGAAGGCAACCCAGTACAAACCCGGGATGCCGCTCAGTACTCGCCTCATCTGGAGAACATAGCGGTCCTGGATCCCGGGCCCCCATCCCGTCGCGTACATTCGCCTGCGTGCCTGACGACAACGCCGCCGGCCCGTCCGTGGACGAAGCTCAGGGAGGCGATCCCGACGCCGGCAGCGAAGCGGAGCAGATGACAGCTTCGAAAAAGCGCCGCATCCCCCTGTGGCTGGAGACCGGTGTGCTCCTCGTCGTTGCCCTCGCCATGGCGCTGCTGATCAAGACCTTCCTGGTGCAGGCGTTCTACATCCCCTCCGGCTCGATGGAGCCGGGCCTCGTCGTGAACGACCGGATCCTGGTGCAGAAGGTTTCCTACTGGTTCGGTGGAGAGCCCTCCCGCGGCGAGGTCGTCGTCTTCGAGGACCCTGGCAACTGGCTGAGCGGCCCCGAGCCGGGCCCGCAGACAGTGCTGGCCAAGGGCTTGGCCAAGATCGGCCTCTATCCCACCGGCGGGCACTTGGTGAAGCGCGTGATCGGCACCCCCGGTGACACCGTGGTGTGCTGCGACGCTGACGGCAGGCTCGAGATCAACGGCGTCGCGATCGACGAGGACGACTTCATCCGCCCGCAGAAGGACTGTGACGGTCCGATGCCGACCAACTGTCGCGAGGACTGGTCCGTCACCGTCCCCGAGGACCGGCTTTTCGTGATGGGCGACAACCGCGCCGCGTCCGCCGACTCGTCGGACCGCCTGTGCATCGGTGATCAACCGCGCTGCGACCCGGACCGCGCGTTCGTACCGATCGGGTTGGTCGTCGGCAAGGTCTTCACCCTGGTCTGGCCGCTGAGCCATGCCGAGCTCATCGGACGCCCCGACGTGTTCGACTCCGTCCCTGACGCAGGCTGAGCAGACGCCGAGCTAGAGCGAGATCGAGGCCTCGGCCAGCGCCACCAGCCGCGCCATCGCCTGTGGTGCCTCGGCAGTCACCATCGGCCCGACCCCTTCAGCACCTGGACCCGTGATCGACGTCGACACCGTCACCTCGCAGCCACTCTCCAGATCCACCACGACATGATCGATGCGGATGACGAGCTCGCCCATCGTGAGCTGGTCCAGGTAGCGCGCACCCGTCTCGACCACCTCGAGACTGACCGGCACGTCGAACGGGCCGGTCAACGTCATGGTGCCGGTCGTCCCGACGGCGAAGGGTCCCTCGAGGCTGACCGCGACCACCGACGGGTCCCAGTCGGGCCAGGTCGCCGTGTCGCTCCACAGAGCCCACACTGCCGAGGCCGGGGCTGCGCAGGTCACCGTGCCCCGGTGCGCGAACGTCTCGGGCTCGCGATCTTCGCTCATGCTCTCTCCTTGGTCACGGCCATCGAGCCTAGCGCCGACGTCACTTGGGGTGGTCAACCACGGGTGACGCGAATCGAGACCCCGTCGCCAAGGTTGATCGTGGCTCCCGGGAGCAGCTGGACCGCGATCCCAGGGCGGAGGTTCTCCGGACCCCGGCCGGGCTGCGCGACCACCGTGCCATTGGTGGAGCCCAGGTCGGTCACTACGGCGCTGCCCTGATCGACACCCGAGCCGGGGCGGACCTCGACATGGGTCGAGGAGATCTCGTGCAGCGGGCTCGGCACCGTGACCAGCCGTGGCCGGTCGTCACCGGTGGCAAGGGGCGCTCGCGGAGTGCGGCCGATCAGCACCACTCGGTCGACCTCGATCGACTCACCGCTGGAGATCTCGAGCCGAGCGACCGGCGCGGCCGTTGATGCCATCGCTGGTGGATCGATCGGCATGTCGAGCCGCACGTCGTCGCGCGAGTCGTCCGGTTCGGCGTCGACCTCCGCCTCCTGCACTATCGGCACCGCCGGCTGGTCGACGCGAGAGACCCGCACCAGGCCCCCGATGATCGGCAGGTCGGGCTCGCCGGCAACGTCAGGCTCGTCGGGGGCCAGGCCGTCGAGCAGGATGCTCAACGACTCGACGTCCGCGAGGGTGCGCTCCACCCAGGTCAGCGCCTCGGTGCCGTCGATCCGGACCTGCTCGCCACCAGCTGTGCCGGACACCACGACCCGACCGCGCACCAGCAGCTTGGTGGGCTCCTCGCCGCCGCTGACCAGCACGAAGCCGGGGAGCGTGCCGAGACCCGATTGGAGCAGCTCGTCCAGGACCGCCTCGAACTCGGCCCCATCGTCGATGCGCGACCAGAGTGCGGCCACCCGGGATTTCTCCGAGGCGGGGAGCAGCAATGTGGTCGCGCTCCCGAAGACACCGAACCAGGTGCCGGGACGGTAGGAGGACAAGGACATGGGAGCGCTCCCACCTTCTGCTCGAGATCACGCGCTGGGCGTCGGAGTCTTGGTCGTCCGGCGGCCAATCCCACCACATCGACGGCTGCTCCGCCCGGGCGTGGTGCGGGGAGATAGCGTAGGAAGGATGGCTACCAAGACGCCCGGGGGGCCGCACAGCACGGGGCACCGCTCCCTGGCCGACCAGCTGCGCAGCTGGTCCGACGAGCGCCTGGGCCGACTGTTGACCGCGCGTCCCGACCTCATCACCCCGACCCCGCACGACTTCGGACAGCTGGCCTCGCGAGCCGCCGTGCGCGCCTCGCTCTCCCGAGCCCTCGACGCATTGACGCGACTCGAGCTCTCCGTCCTCGACGCCCTGGTCGTCGCCGGCCAGACCGAGCGCGACGACCTGCTCCCGATCGTCAACGCCGCACCTGCAGCCGTGGAGGCTGCTCTCGACCTGCTCATCGACCGGGGTCTGGCCTGGGCTGCGGTGGGCGGCTGGCGGGCCGTCACCGGGGTGAGTGACGCGATCGGGACCGGTCCGGGCAGCAGCGGCCTGCGTCCGCGCTCCCCCGATGGCCTGACCTCCCGCGCCATCAC
>JBAVCA010000098.1:0-3996 GCA_049586475.1 Nocardioides sp. | reverse complement strand
GAGGACTCCTCATCGGCTACCTGCACCAGGGTGACGAGCTCGTCGACACCCACACCGTCCGCGAGGCCGTGCTCGGCGGGCGCTCGGACCACGAGTGGGCCGCCGAGGCGATGCTGCGCGAGATCGTCACCGAGCTGCTGGCCGGCGTCGAGCTGGACCGCCCCGTCCTCGGGCTCTCCGGTGGCGAGCGGCGCCGCTGCGCACTGGCCGCCCTGCTGCTCGGCGAGCACGAGCTGATCGTGCTCGACGAACCCACCAACCACCTCGACGTGGAGGCTGTCGCGTGGCTGGCAGACCACCTGCGCCGGCGCACCTCGGCGCTCGTCGTGGTCACCCACGACCGGTGGTTCCTCGACGAGGTCTGCCAGTGGACCTGGGAGGTGCACGACGGCGCCGTCGACGTCTACGAAGGCGGGTACGCCGCGTTCGTGCTGGCCAAGGCGGAGCGCTCACGCCAGGCGTCGGCCTCGGAGTCACGCCGGCAGAACCTGATGAAGAAGGAGCTCGCCTGGCTGCGCCGCGGCGCCCCGGCCCGAACGGCCAAGCCGAAGTTCCGGATCGACGCCGCCAACCAGCTGATCGAGGACGTGCCGCCGCCGCGGGACCGCCTCGAGCTGCAGAAGTTCGCCACGCAGCGCCTCGGCAAGGACGTGATCGATGTCGAGGACGTCGACCTGTGGCGCGGCGAGCGTCAGCTGCTCTCCGATGCGACCTGGCGCCTCGGTGCCGGTGACCGGGTCGGCATCGTGGGGGTCAACGGTGCGGGCAAGACCTCGGTGCTCTCGCTGTTGGCAGGCACCCTGGAGCCGCGGACCGGCCGGATGAAGCTCGGCAAGACCGTCGCCCTCAAGCACCTCACCCAAGCCCTCGACGACGTCGATCCTGACGGCAGGGTGCTGCCCACCGTCGAGGCCATCCGGCGGATCACGGTCACCAAGGACGGTGAGATCACCGCGACGTCGATGCTGGAGCGCTTCGGCTTCACCGGGGATCGGCTCACCGCGCGGCTGGGCGACTTGTCCGGTGGCGAGCGGCGCCGCTTCCAGCTCTTGAAGCTGCTGCTCACCGAGCCCAACGTGCTGCTGCTGGACGAGCCCACCAACGACCTCGACATCGAGACCCTCAACGTGCTCGAGGACTTCCTCGACGCCTGGCCGGGAACGCTCGTCGTGGTCTCGCACGACCGCTACTTCCTCGAGCGGGTCACGGACTCCGTCTGGGCGCTGCTCGGCGACGGCAAGCTCTCGATGCTGCCCCGCGGGGTGGACGAGTACCTCGAGCGTCGCCGCGACCAGCTGACCGAGTCGGTCAAGACCGGTGAGTCGGCGAGCAGCGGCGCTCAGCAGGACGCCTCCAGCACCAAGGCCAAGCCCGGCAGCGCCGAGGAACGCGCCGCTCGCAAGGCTCTGTCCCGCCTGGAGAAGCAGCTCAAGCGGGTGCTGCTCCGCGAGATCGAGCTGAACACCGAGCTGGCCGCCATCACCGACGACTACGACCGTCTCGCCACCCTCGGTGCCGAGCTGAAGCAGGTCGTGGCCGAGAAGGACGGGCTCGAGCTGGAGTGGCTCGAGGCTGCCGAGGTCGTCGAGTAGGTGCTAGTCCGCCGCCGACGCGCCGAAAGGTGCGAGCAGGAGGCGGAGCAGGCCGGCGAGCTTGGTCCGGTCACGGCCGGACAGGTCGGCGAGCAGCACGCGTTCAGCGTCCAGGAGTGCCTCGAAGGCGCCGTCCACGGCGGACTTGCCCTCGGGGGTGAGGCGCACGATCACGCCTCGGCGGTCCTCGGGATCGGGGGAGCGCTCGACGAATCCTCGTCCGGTCAGCCGGTCGACCCGGTTGGTCATCGTGCCGCTGGTCACCAGGGTCTCGCGCAGCAGCCGACCGGGCGAGAGCTCGTAGGGCTCCCCGGCTCGGCGCAGAGCGGCCAGGACGTCGAACTCCCACGACTCGATCGCCTGGGCACTGAAGGCTGCGCGGCGCGCCAGGTCGAGGTGGCGGGCCAGCCGGGTGATGCGACTGAAGACGGCGACCGGGTCGAGGTCGAGGTCGGAGCGCTCGCGCGCCCAGGCCTCCACCAGGTCGTCCACCTCGTCTCGCATGCGCAGCACTCTACGCCGCAGGTCAAGAATCTTGACATCGAGAGACAGGCGTTTGCCGCCAGTTGGTTACCACCCGGTAACCTGGCGCCGCATGAGCCAAGTCCTCTCGTTGTGGCGCACCGCCAGCTCGCTGCCCCTAGTCGGCAACACCCTCGGCAAGCGGGCGTTCTCGATCATCTTCAGCCAGAAGGCGCCCTACTTCGCCACCATCCGCCCTCGCTTCGTCGAGATCAGGCCCAACTACGCCGAGCTGGTGATCCCCAAACGCCGAGGGGTCCACAACCACATCGGCACCCTGCACGCGATCGCCCTGTGCAACGGTCTCGAGGCCGCCATGGGAGCCCTCGCCGAGGCGAGCATCCCCGCCGACAAGCGGTGGATCCCGCACGGGATGGACGTCACCTACACCGCCAAGGCCACCAGCGACATCACGTGCATCGCCGAGACCGACGCAGGACAGTGGACCGGCGCCCAGCCTGAGCTCCCGGTGCGGGTCCGGGGAGTGCGCGAGGATGGAACCGTGGTGATCGAGGGCGTCATCAAGCTCTATGTGACGGCGAAGAAGCACTGAGCCGGCTGCGACCGCCTCGCGGTTGTCGCCCCTGGCCGGGGCGCTAGTAGCCTGCCCCGTGTGGCAGGCCCAGATTTCGAGACCCAGATCAAGCAGCTCCAGGCGACGATGCACACCATCGGACAGGTCCTGGACCTCGACGGTATGCGCGAGGAGATCAAGGACCTCGGCGACCAGGTCGCTGCCCCCGACCTGTGGGACGACCAGGAGAACGCCACCAAGGTGACCGGTCGGTTGTCCTTCGTCCAGGGCACGCTCGACCGCTTCGTCGAGCTGCAGGACCGCATCGAGGACGCCGGCATCCTCGTCGAGCTCGGGGTCGAGGAGGGCGACGAGGACTCGATCGCCGAGGCCGAGCGTGAGCTGACCAGGGTCACCAAGGCTGTCGAGGGCCTCGAGGTGCGCACCCTGCTGAACGGTGAGTACGACGCGCGCGAGGCGCTCGTCTCGATCCGTTCGGGTGCCGGTGGGGTTGATGCCGCCGACTTCGCCGAGACCCTGATGCGGATGTACATCCGCTGGGCCGAGCAGCACGACTACAAGGTCCAGGTCTACGAGACCTCCTACGCCGAGGAGGCCGGGCTCAAGTCGGCCACGTTCGCCATCCATGCGCCCTACGCCTACGGCACCCTCTCGGTCGAGTCCGGCACCCACCGTCTGGTGCGGATCAGTCCCTTCGACAACCAGGGCCGTCGCCAGACCAGCTTTGCGGCCGTCGAGGTCGTCCCGGTGCTCGAGCAGACCGATGAGATCGAGGTCCCCGACGAGGAGATCCGCATCGACGTCTACCGCTCCGGCGGTCCTGGTGGGCAGTCGGTCAACACCACCGACTCCGCGGTGCGCCTGACCCACCTCCCGACCGGCACCGTCGTCTCGTGCCAGAACGAGAAGAGCCAGCTGCAGAACAAGGCCAGCGCCATGGTCGTGCTCAAGGCGAAGCTGCTGGCTCGCAAGAAGGCCGAGGAGAAGGCTCACCTCGACTCGATGCGCGGCGACGTGCAGGCCAGCTGGGGCGACCAGATGCGCAACTACGTGCTCAACCCCTACCAGGTCGTCAAGGATCTCCGTACCGGCTACGAGGTCGGCAACCCGACGGCAGTCTTCGATGGTGACCTCGACGGGTTCCTCGAGGCCGGGATCCGGTGGCGACGAGGCTCGGAGAAGGCCGCCGAGGAGTAGCGCAGGCGAGCGGGCGCAGACGAGTGGGCTGAGTCCGGTCAGGCAGGTGGTTGCGCCGCAGCCTCGGCCACGGCGACGCACCACTCGCTCGCGGTGAGCAGCGTTGCTGCTCGCGAGCCGGGCCTGGTCAGGGAGCACGCCAGCCAGGCG
>JBAVCA010000097.1:0-1746 GCA_049586475.1 Nocardioides sp. | reverse complement strand
CGCCCGAGCATCGATCAGGGGGCGCGGGGCCACGACGCAGCGGACGGCGAAGACTAGCAGGCTCGCGATCGCGGTCAGTCCCAGTGGCGACAGCCACCGACCGTCTGCGAGGAGCGGGGTGAAGAGCGCGCCGTAGGTGAGGTCGAGGTAGAGCCGGTCGGGCGGGTAGATCACCAGGAGTGCACACAGCACGGCGACCGCGACAGCTGCCGCCCCCGTGAGGTCGGGTCGCCCCGGCGCCCGAGTGCGCTCGGCAAGCTCTGGTGCGCCCGCTTCGCTGCGTCGCAGGAGACGCACCACGACCACGAGGACGAGTGCGACGGCTGCGTTGATCGCGAAGATGGCACGCCACGAGGACACCGACAGCACCAGGGCGCCGAAGAGTGGCCCGAGCACCGAGCCCACCTCCTGCACCGCCGAGACGATGCCCAAGGGGAGCCCGCGTCGCTCGACCGGGTAGAGGGCGGCGACCAACGCCATCGTCGCCGGCACCAGTCCGCCGCCGCCCAGTCCCTGGAGGAACCGGCCGAGCACGACCGAGGTCAGGTCGTAGCCCACCGTGGTGATCAGGGAACCCACGGCGAAGGTGACCAGGGAGGCAATCAGGACCGGCACCGGGCCGCGGAGGTCAGCCACCCGGCCGATGAGCGGGAGGATGGCGACATAGCCGAGCAGGAAGCCGGAGATGATCGGCGCGGCACGCTGCAGGTCCTGCGCACTGATGGAGACCGAGGCCATCATCTCCGGGAGCGCGAGGACGACGACATAGGTGTCGATGGCGGCGAACGCGACGGCGATGGCGCAGAAGGTGAGCAGCGCTCGCGAACGGCGGTCCAGCTGGGGGGCCGGCGGGTCAGCGCTCATGGCTGCGCCCTCTGCGACGGGATCACTCGGGAGCCGTGATCTCCTGGGCGACCCCGTAGGCAGTGATCGCGATCGTGTAGGTGACCTCACTGCCGCCGGAGAAGAACTCGCCGGTGAGGTCGGCCGAGCGCAGCCGACCGTCCTCATCGATGGCGAGGACCGCGTCGAACGACTCGCCGGGCGCGCAGGGCAGCAGGCTCTTGACCGCGCTGCCCGGCACGGTCGCCGCGTATGGCGTCACCACCACGGAGTTGTCGTCCGCAGCACGGCGCGGCTCCGAGACGGCGAGGTCGGTGGCCGCGACGAGGAGGTTGGCGACGCCGAGGTCGGGATCGAGCAAGGTGGCCGGATCGGGGGCGCACAGCTGGGCGGGGTCGTAGACGTCCCATCCGACGATGGGGGCATTGATGTAGAAGTCGCCGTCGACCGAGCGCACCTCGACGTCCTCGGCGTTGAAGCCGAGAAACCGACCGCCGGCAACGCCCTGGAAGGCCGGCGCGTCGGTGATGACCCCCTCGGCGCTCTTGAGAAAGTCCCCGTCAGAGCGCTCGTCCTGCGTAGAGAGCGAGAGCTCGACCCCGGAGGTCTCGTCCAGGAAGTTCTTGGCTCGCGACATCACCTGTGCAGGGGTCATCTCGGTCTGGTCGGATGAAGCGTCGCCGTTGCCGCAGGCAGCGAGCGGCAGGGCCAACAGGGCCGCGGCGGCTCCGGCCGCGAAGCGGCGCGACAAGGTCATGGCGTCAGCCTGACACATCGTCACCAGCCGACATCTCCTCGCCAGGTGCGTTCCCAGGTTCCCTCCCAGGCGCGCCGCCAGTTGGAGCCGGGACCCGGCTGACCACCGGACCGGAGCAGGCAGCGATCGGCTGGCTCCCGGGAACG
>JBAVCA010000096.1:0-2309 GCA_049586475.1 Nocardioides sp. | reverse complement strand
GCTGCGATGAGGGCCTCGCCGGTCTCCAGATCAGTGACGTCGGCGTTAGCCATGGCGAGCGCGCTGCAGACGTGCTTGCCGGTGTAGAGCGCGGCTGTCGTCGGAGCTCCGGTAGCTGCCACCACCTCGGGTGGTAGCACCTCGGAGCTGTCGGCGAGACCTGCCTCCACCGCGGCGTTGATGCCGCTGGTGTTGTCGCTGGCGTAGATCAGCGAGCGCTCCCGGTCGAGTGACACGAAGTTGAGCTCCGGGGTCACTTGTGCGGTGATCGCATCGGTCTCCGGGTCGGCCTCCCAGGCGCCGTCCTCCTCGGCGGGCTCGGCGTACCCGGCGCCGAGCAAGGACGAGGCCACCACGTCGTAGTCGACCTCGGGCCCGACGCGCATCACCAACGAGGCCGTGTTGGGTCCCTGGCTGAAGAGCTCCCAGTCGAGCGTCGCTGGAGAGAAGCCGAGCTTCTCCTGCATGACCAGAGCCGATGCGCCGAGCGCCGAGGTCGAGGTGAGGTCGGCCTCGAAGCCGCGGTCGAGCAGGTCCTGGACGGCCGCGGCGGGGGAGTCCGCGCCGAGGTCGAGACCGACCTCGCGGCGCACTGCGGTCCAGTCGGTCCAGGAGAAGCGCTCGGCGTCAGCAGGGGCCATCCGCAGGGCCCCGGCGAGGACGGTGTCGGGGGCGTCGTCCTGAGTGATTCGCACGATCACGACCACGGCGGCCGCGGCGAGGATCGCCAGGGCGATCACGCCCCCCACGACGGAGATCAGACGTTTACGAGCCACGATGGTGCCGGGTCTCCTCAAGACGGGGATGTGGTGTGAGACTAGCTGGCGTGCCCGCACCCTCCGCCACGGATGCGCAGTCCCCGGACGTGCTTGCTGCCGGTGTCGTCGTCTTTCGGCCAGGCAGGAGGGTGCTCCTCATCCACCGCCCGAAGTACGACGACTGGTCGTTTCCCAAGGGCAAGCTCGACCGTGGCGAGCACCCCACCGCAGCCGCGGTGCGTGAGGTCGCCGAGGAGACGGGCCTGCAGGTCCGGCTCGGTGCTCCGCTCGCGTCGCAGCGCTACGCCCTCGAGGAGCGCGGTCGCCACAAGACGGTCCACTACTGGGTCGGGCGCCCCGTCGGCGACGACGATGTCAGCGGCTATCTCTCCAATGACGAGATCGATGCGGTGGAGTGGGTGTCGCTCGACGAGGCCGCTGACCGGCTGACCTACCCCCACGACCGCGACACGCTTGCCGAAGCCCTGGGGAGCCGCAAGTCGACCCGAGCGGTGATCCTGCTGCGGCACGCCCAGGCCTGCGCGCGTGCAGACTGGCACCGCGATGACCGGGAGCGTCCGCTCCTCGAGCTGGGTCGGGAGCAGGCCGCGCGTCTGGTGCCGCTGCTGACGGCGTACGGCGTGACCCGGGTGCTGTCTTCGCCCAGCGCGCGCTGTCGCGAGACGGTCGAGCCCTTCGCGCGCACCACCGATGGTGAGCTCCAGCTGCGTCCCCAGCTCTCCGAGGAGGTGGCGCAAGCGGACGGGGTGCACGAGGTGATGACCGAGGCCCTCGATGAGGGCAGGGCCACCGTGCTCTGCACCCATCGCCCGGTGCTACCGGCGCTGTGCGAGGCGTTGGGCGTGGAGCACCTCGCCCTGGAGCCGGCCGAGATGATCGTGGTGCACCTGCGCAAGCGACGGGTCGTCGGCGTCGAGCGACACCGGTTGGTCTAGTCCGGCTGCGGTGAGGTGGTGCCAAAGTCAAGGCCTCTCGGGCCTGTTCACGTGATCGCCGTCTCATTATCGTCGCATCGTGACCCGTTCGCCGGACTGAGTTCACCGGTCGTTCATCTGCGACCGCAGAGCAGGCCACTTCACGCCAGCACAGTGACGTGGTGTCACACCACTGAACTCATGAGGAGAATCGAAGTGAAGCTCACTTCTGCTCGCCGCGGCATCGTGCCCGGCATCGCAGCACTGGCCATCGTTCTTTCCGCCTGCAGTGCGGCCAACGACACCTCTGGCGGTGACGGCAGCGCCGCCGCCGGCGGCGACTTCTCCGGCACCCTGAACGGCGGCGGCGCCTCCTCGCAGGAGAAGGCGCAGAACGCCTGGCGCGCCGGTTTCCAGACTGCCAACCCCGACGCCACGGTCACCTACGACCCGGTCGGCTCGGGCGACGGCCGTCGCAACTTCATCAGCGGTGCCACCGACTTCGCCGGGACCGACTCGGCTCTCGACGACGACGAGGGCGAGCTCGCCGGCGCTCAGGACCGCTGCGGCGGCGACGTCATCCAGGTCCCGGCCTACGTCTCCCCGATCGCGGTCG
>JBAVCA010000095.1:0-9828 GCA_049586475.1 Nocardioides sp. | reverse complement strand
GCCACGTGGTGCACTCCGCGACGCTCGACGAACTCGACGTTGACGCCATCGGGGTAGGTCGCCGCGTCGACCTCGGGCGCCGAGGTCAGCTCTCCCGCGTCGGCGAGGTCGTCGACGAAGGCGACCGCGTGCGGGTTACCGGTGTCGACGTGAGCGGCCGACCACGTCAGCGAGCCGACCCCGACCTTGGTCTGACCGATCAGTCTGGGCGTGCCCATGTCGACGGTGATCTCCCCGTCGGGGGCACCGCCGGCAAAGGTGACGGTCTTGATCCCGTCGCGGGTGTCGATCTCAAGGGGCTGCGTCGGATCGGCGAGACCCTCCTCGACGAGGTGCCGCCCGAAGACCCGCACGCCGTTGCCGCACATCTCAGAGACCGAGCCGTCCGCGTTGCGGTAGTCCATGAACCAGTGCTTCTCCCCGCGCACGACGCGCAGGACGCCGTCGCCACCGATCCCGCCTCGCCGGTCGCACAAGGCCTGCACCCGCACCGGGTCGAGGTCGCCGTGAATGGTGCCGTCGTGGTCGGGCAGCAGAACGAAGTCGTTGTGGGTGCCGTGTCCCTTGAGGAACTCATACTCCTGGGCGTCAGGCATAGAGACCCCTGGCGTAGTTCTCGGGGCGGTAGTACGCCTCGAGCTGCTCGGCAGTCATCGTGTTGGCCTCCACCTCACGGGCGATGACCGCCCGTCGGGGCACCTGTCCCTCGGGATCCCAGGTCTGAGGCTCCCAGAGCTGGGAGCGCAGGAACGCCTTGGCGCAGTGGAAGAACAGGTCCTCGATCTCGACCACGACCGCCATCACCGGGCGGTGACCTTTGACGAGCATCTGGTCGAAGAAGGGCGCCTGCGAGACGAGGCGGGCGCGACCGTTGATGCGCAGGGTGTCGCCGCGGCCGGGGATCAGGAAGTTCAGCCCGACGAACGGGTTCACCAAGATGTTGCGGTACCCATCAGCGCGCCGGTTGCCGGGCCGCTCGGCCAACGCGATCGTGCGATCGTCGAGCACGTGGACCAGCCGACCCGCCGGGTCGCCCTTGGGCGATGCATCGCAGCGACCCTCGGCGTCGGCGGTGGCCAGCACGCAGAACGGGCTGGCTGCCAGCCATGCGCGGTCGATGTCCAGCAGCGCCGAACGGCTCTTGGACGTCGCACGCTCGCTCGGCTCGCCGAGGAGGTCGACGAGCTGCTCCACCGTCTCGATCTGGCTCCAGCTCACACCGCCACGCTACTGCGTCACTTCAGCCCGGGGTGACTCTTGGCCAGCAGCGGTAGGAGAAGGGTGCGTGGGGCGACCTGGGAGAACGCTGCGGCCACCCGGTTGACGGTGCCCGGGATCACGACGAGCCGGCCCTTGTCGAGACCCTCGACAGCTGCTCGGGCGACCTCGGTGGCCGAGACCCACATGACCTTGGGCAGTGCCTCCTCCGCTTCGGCCTTCGAGAATCCGGCGGCCGCGCCGAAACCGGTGTCGACCGGACCGGGACACAGGGTCGTCGCACTCACGCCGGTGCCCTTGAGCTCGCCGGCCAGGCTCTGGGTGTAGGACAGGACGAAGGCCTTGCCGGCGCCGTAGCCGGCCTGTCCCGGGAGCGGCTGGAAGGCTGCGGTCGAGGCAACATTGAGGACGGCGCCACGACGTCGGTCGACCATCGAGGGCAGGAAGCGCGAGCACAGGTCGGCGACCGCAACGACGTCGAGCTCGATCATCGCGATCTCGGCCTCCGGGTCGGAGGAGGACACCGGTCCCAGGGTGGAGCCACCGGCGTTGTTCACCAGGATGTCGACGCCCAGTCCGAGTGCGGAGACCCGACCCGGCAGCGCAGCACGGGCCGCCCGCGACGTCAGGTCGCAGGCGATCACCTCGGCGCGGACGCCGTGGGCCTTCAGCTCGGCGGCCAGCGCTTCGAGCTTGTCGGCCGAGCGGGCGACCAACGTCACGCCGTACCCGCGTCGCGCGAGCTGCCGAGCGATCTCCGCGCCGATGCCGGACGAGGCTCCCGTCACGAGAGCGGTGCGATCAGCGGCAGGGGCGGGAAGGCTCATGCCGCTGAGCCTAGTGCGCTGGCCTCGCGCTCTTCGGCTCGTCCCGGCAGCACCAACGCGATCGCCACGACCACCAGGGCCAGGACCGCGCCGACCCCGAAGCCCCACTGGTTGCCGCCGACCCGGGCGGCGAGGTCGGAGGCGCCCCCGTCGAGCAGGCCGGCCTGGCGCGATGCGACCACGGCGACCACGACCGCCGTACCGGCGGCGGCCGCTACCTGCTGGAGGGTCGCGAGCAACGAGCTGCCGTGGGAGTACAGCTCTGGCGGGAGCGAGCCCAGACCAAGGGTGAACACCGGGGTGAAGACCGCGGCGAGGGAAACCATCAGCAGCACGTGGGAGACGAGCACGTAGGCCACCGGCGTCGTCGCTCCCACCTGGGTCAGCAGCGCGAGACCGCCGAGGACGCCCAGGGAACCTGGGATCACCAGTGGACGGCCGCCGACGCGGTCGAAGAGCTTGCCGACCTGCGGACCGAGCAGGCCCATGGCGAAGCCGCCGGGCATCACCAGCAACCCGGTCTCCAGCTCGCTGAGGCCGCGCACACCCTGGAGGTAGAGCGGCAGCAGGATCATCGAGCCGAGCATGGCCATGAAGGCCACGGCCATCAGCGCGAGCGCCAACGCATACGTGCGATGCGTGAGGGTGCGGAGGTCCAGCAGCGGCACACCGTCTCGTTGCAGCCGCAGCTGGCGCAGGACGAAGGCGGTCAGCATGGCCGTGCCGAGGCCCAGCATGGTGATCGGGAGCCAGGAGGGACCGGTGCTCGCACCCTCGCCGAGCTGGGAGAGGCCGAACACCAGCGGCCCGAAGCCGAACGCCGACAGGACCACGCTGGTCCAGTCGATCGACCCGGGCCGGGTCTCGCCGACGTCCTGCAGGTTGCGCAGCCCGACGTAGGTGATCCCGAGGGCGATCGGAAGCACTGCTGCGAACAGCAACCGCCACGACCCGATCGCCAGGATCACCCCTGACACGGCCGGACCGAGAGCCGGCGCGACCGAGATCGCCAGGGTCACGTTGCCCATGACCCGACCCCGGTCCTGCTCGCGGACGATCGACATCAGCGTGGTCATCAGCAGCGGCATCATGATCGCGGTGCCACCGGCCTGGATGATCCGCGCGATCAGCAGCACGCTGAAGGTCGGCGCGAGCGCAGCGAGCAGGGTTCCGGTGCAGAAGACGGCCATCGCGGTGGCGAACGCATGCCGCGTCGTGACCCGCTGCAGGAACCAGCCGGTGACCGGGATGACCACGGCCATGGTGAGCATGAAGCCGCTGGTCAGCCACTGCGCCGCGCGGGTGGTCACCGCGAACTCCTCCATCAGACGGGGGATCGCGTTGATCATCACGGTCTCGTTGAGGATCACCACGAAGGTCGCGAGCACCAGCCAGCGCAGGACTTTGTAGTCAGGCGCATCGGCGGGCGAGGCGGCGACGGTGCCGTCCACCGAGTCAGAAGTCGTCGTCATGGTGGAGCAGACTCTCTCAGCCGGAGGGACTCAACGTCGAACTCTTATGGCGATGCTCCGGGTCACCGCGGACCGACCAGGTCGTACGTCGCGACCGCGAAGGAGCCGTTGCGGCCGAGGTCGCGCAGCCGGAGGTCGAAGGGCCTGGGGAAGAGCGGGCGCCCCGCACCGAGCGTGACCGGCGCGATCGAGACCAGGACCTCGTCGAGCATCCCCGACTCGGCGAAGTCGGCGGCCAGAGCACCACCGCCGACCATCCAGACGTCGCGGTCGCCCGCGGCCTCCTCGATGCTCGCTCGATGCTCGCCCGGGGTCCCGGAGACAAAGGTGATGCCGTTGCCCAGTGGTTCGAACGCGCGGTGGGTGAAGACGAAGCACGGCTGGGTGTAGGACCAGGCCTCTCCGGTCTTGCGGAGGTGGTCGCCGATCCAGGCATAGGTGGTCGCACCCATGACCAGCGCGCCGACCTCGGTGATGAAGTCCTCGTAACGACCCGGCGTACCGGGGGTGTCGTCCAGCGTCTGGGTGAAGAGCCAGTCAAGGGAGTCGTGCTCGTCGGCGAGAAAGCCGTCGAGGGTGGCAGCGGTGTAGTAGCGGTAGCGAGTCATCTGCTCACTCCCCGATCGAACGTGCTCGATGCCACAGGATCGGATCACCGTGGTCGACTGCGTGCCCCAGGCCGCGCAGGACCTGCCTGGCCGACAGTCGCCGGTGCGCTCCGAAGGTGAGCACGTGGGCGACCACGCTGCTGAGCACAAAGCTCTCGGGCGGATCGCACAAGGCATCGACGATCCGGTCGTTCCAGGCGCCACGGTGGTCGATGTCACGGACGACGTCGAGCCAACGCGGAGCGGTCCGCTCGTGCCTCTCGACGAGCGCACGCGGACTGTCGTCGCCCTCCGCAGGGAGATCCTCGCCGGCGATGGCAGCCACCCACACCTCCTTGCTACGCACGTGGTGGCTCAGCAAGCTTGCCAAGCTCTCCTCCGCCCCGTCCCATTCGAGCACGACCGCCCCCTTCATCCGAGCGGCCCGATAGTCAGCCGGCGACACGGTGCTCACCAGGTCGAGCAGTGCCGAGGTGTCGTCGATGTCGTGCTCCACGAGCTGTTGAGTCAGGGCGTCCATGCGTTGCTCCTCTGCGGTGACCCACAGCGACGTGGGTGGGTGGAAGTGGATCCCGTTCGGCGCCGGCAGCCAGTGATGACCCGACGTCGGTAGGCGGCTCGGTGCGCAGCCGAAGGCCCGCCCGAAGGCGCGTGCGAACCCGTCGGTCGACTCGTAGCCGGCAGCCCATGCAGCGTCGGTGACCGACTCTCCGTGACGCAGCTGCCACGCGGCGCGCTCGAGCATGACCCGGCGGCGCATCGTCACCGGTGACTCCCCGGCCGCGTCGGCTAGCTGGCGGCTGAAGTGGAACGGTGACACGTGCGCCCCCCGCGCCATGGCCGCGAGATCGTCGTGCTCCTCGTGGAGCACGGCGTCGAGCAGCTCTCGCAAGCGATCGCGACCGTGACCCGTCATGTCTCCCATGGTGCCGTCGACGCACTCCGGTGCGCCCGACCGTTCTTGCTCATCTCGCCGCGACGAGCGCCCGTGCCCGCTCCACCAGGTCGTCGGCGTCGTACGGCAGCCACTCGATGCGGGGGTCCTTGCGCCACCAACCCATCTGCTTGCGGGAGTAGCGGCGGGTGGCGAAGATCGTCCGCTGGCGGGCTTCGTCGATGGTGAGCTCTCCGGCGAGCACCAAGCGGGCCTCGCGATAGCCGATGGCCCGGGAGGCGGTGCGACCGTCGGCAAGTCCCTCGTCGAGGAGCCGCGCGACCTCATCGATCAGGCCGGCGTCGTACATGTGGTGGACGCGTTGCTCGATCCGGGCGTCCAGGGTGGGCCGGTCGATGTCGACGCCGATCTGGACTGTTCGTGGATCGACGTACTCCAGCTGGGGCAGGGCCGGCGAGTAGGGCTCGCCGGTGAGCTCGATGACCTCCAGCGCCCGTACGATCCGGCGGCCGTTGTCGGGAGCCAGGGTGGCGGCGGTGCGCGGGTCGAGGACGGCGAGTCGACCGTGGAGGGCCTGGGACCCCACCTCGGCCAGCTCGGCCTCCAGCCGGGCGCGCGTCTCGGGGTCGGTGGCCTGGAACTCGAACTCGTCCAGGATCGCGCGGATGTAGAGCGCGGACCCGCCGACGAGCACCGGAGTGACGCCCCGGTTCTGTAATTCGGCGATGACCGTACGAGCCCAGCCCTGGAACGCCGCTACCGTGGCCGGCTCGGTGACGTCGTGGGTGTCGAGCAGGTGGTGGGCGATGCCGCGTCGTTCGGCGAGGGGCACCTTGGCGGTCCCGATGTCCATCCCTCGGTAGACCTGCATCGCGTCGGTGTTCACGATCTCACCGCCCAGCGCCTCGGCCAGGTCGAGGGAGAGCGAGGTCTTTCCTGACGCGGTCGGCCCCACGATCGCCACGGTCACCGGGCTCGAGGGGGTGCCGTTGCTGTGCGTCATGTCGCTAGTGTGGCAAGCGGGCGCACCGACCCGGTGTCACCCCACCACACCGATTCCAGGGGGATCACGATGGGCTTTCTCGACAACGCCAAGGACAAGCTGAACGACGCCGTGGACAAGCACGGCGACAAGATCAACGACGGCATCGACAAGGCCGCAGGCTTCGTGGACGGCAAGACCGGCGGCAAGCACACCGACAAGATCGGCTCCGCCACGGGCAAGGCCAAGGATGCCCTCGACAAGCTCGACGGCAAGAACGACAACCTGAAGTGACGGCGCCGGTGCCCGAGGAGACCAACGCGGCCCTCGACCTGCACGAGGAACCGCCTGGCGAGCACGCCAGCGAGCTCTCGGGCCCCGATGACGGCCCCCAGGACGACCCCGACGCGGGCCCGGACCAGCAGGAGAATGCTCAGTCGTCGATGGACCAGCCGTCGCAGTGAGCGGCGCTTCCCACCACCGCTTCACCGTGGTCCCGGCCGCCTATGTCTTTCTCCTCCGCGACGGCGTGGGCGGTCCGGAGGTCCTGCTCCAGCTGCGGCAGAACACCGGCTACATGGACGAGCACTGGGCCGCAGCCGCCGCTGGGCACGTCGAGCGGGGCGAGACAGCGATCGCGGCCGCGCACCGCGAGGCCAATGAGGAGATCGGGGTGAGCGACCTGGCACTGGAGTTCGTCACGACCATGCACCGCACCCGCCACGACCTGCCCATCGACGAGCGGGTCGACTTCTTCTTCACTGCCCGCACGTGGTCCGGCGAGCCACACATCGTGGAGCCGGCGAAGTGCGCCGAGCTGCGGTGGGTTCCGCTGGGCCAGCTCGACGACCTTCCCGGACCGGTGGTGTCGCACGAGCGGGTGGTGCTGGACGGGCTGTCGGAGGGGCACGATGCCAGGCACGGCGGGCTAGCGGCGTACACGACGTTCGGCTTCGACACCATGACCGACCGGAAGGACCACTGATGAGCCAGGACAACGACCTCGGGCCTGCGCCCGAGCCGGAGATCGAGCCCCGGGAGCCCAATCCCGGCGGCGTCGATGCGATCAACTACACCGATGGAGCCGAGGCGTCCGCCGACGAGGGCGACGGCCCGGCCCCGCCGGCTCTGCGCGATCTCGACCCGGACTCCAACCCGGCGGTCGAGGATGCCCTGCCCGACGAGGCAAAGCAGAGCGAGGACACGACGACCGAGGCCACCAAGGGCGACGGCGACACCGAGGTCGACCCGACGGACGAGTCCCCGGCATGAGCGAACCGGACATCACGGCCTCCGACCAGGACACCAGCGGAGACATGGGGGTGAGCAGCGAGCGCGAAGGGCCGACCGGACCGGGTCAGCACGGCACCTCCGGCACCCGCGACGTCGGGCCCGAGGAGCGCGATCCCGACGCGGATGTTCCTCCCGAGCAGGCTGTCGGCGGCGTCGAGGTCCACCCGGACCCGCCGATCGCGCCGAAGTCCGGCTACAGCAGCCAGGACCCGCGCTCGGCCGAGCACCCCTACGACAAGCCACCGCGCAACTGACTAGCGCAGACGGCTGACGTCCAGGCGCGTCTCGACGGCTCCGGCGGCCTTGTCCCGCTCGACCCAGTAGGCACCGGCTCCGTCGCGCTCGCTGTAGGCCCCGACCATCTCGGTGCCGCGGTAGAGCACGCCTACGCCGTCGTCGGTGGCATAGCCGGCCGGCAGGGTGCCGTCGGCGATCAGCGACTGGAAGAGCGGTCGCCGCCCCTCCTCCGAGTCGTAGTGGACGCCGTTGGAGTAGGGCAGCAGACCGAGACCGTTGGTGATCGGGCGCAGCTGCGGGCCGAACGAGTCGGTCGTGCCGCCGACATGCCAGCAGATCGACCCGGCCGATACCCCGGTGAGCACGACCCCGGCCACCCAGGCCTCGCGCATCACCGCTCCAACGCCGTGCAGGTCCCACATGGCCAACAGGCCAGCGACGCTGCCGCCGAAGACCCAAAGAACGTCTTGGGAGAGCAGGTGATCACGGATGTCAGCCACGTTGGGCATCGTGAAGAGCTGGAGGTGGGACGATTCGAACCCGGCTAGCTGGGCTGCGTCGTAGAAATCGCGGATGCCTCGCGGGTCATCACCCGACGCGCTCCCCAGGTAGCAGACCCGAGGTGCTCGGCCCTCGACTCCGGCCAGCTCCACCGCGTGGTGCGTGAGCGGCCCCACCTCGTAGCGGGTCCGTGTTCCCGGGGCGAGCCCGCCGGAGGTGGCCAGGATGGTCGGGCTCTCAGCTGTCATCGATGTCCCAGCCCTCCAGAGTCCTGGGCGCCGACGATGAGGTCGAGGAAGTCACCGACGGAGACCTCAGCCTCCAGATCGTGACGCAGATGAGCGGCGCGCACAACCTCGTAGCGGTTGCGGCGCCCGACCTTCTCCCTCATCAGGTAGCCCTGATCGACCAGCTCGCGCACGATCTGTTGCACCGCACGCTCGGTGATGCCCACTCCCTCTGCGACGTCACGCATCCGGGCTTCACGGTCGCGTGCCAGCGCCACCAGCACGTGTCCGTAGTTGGACAGGAAGGTCCACTCACCTTGGCTCACCCGAAACACACTACGCGAATCCGAGATGTGCTTCATCTCACGGACATAGTTGCCTTGCGTTCTGATTCACGAATCGAATTACGTATATGGTCGCCCCATGCCCTGGTACCGAGCCTCTCGCACCCTCACCCTCGCCGCCGTGCTGGTCGGCGTCGCCGCCCTCCCTGCGGCACTGGCCGGTGAGCCGTGGACCTGGATGGCGAGCCCCGTCGGGATAGCCATCGGCGTTCGCCTCGACCTGGTCGCCGCACTCCTGACGGCCTTCGTCGGACTGCTCGGCTGGGTGGTGGCGACCTACTCCGTCACCAACCTGCGCGGACGAGCACGGCGCTCGGAGATCGGTGCAGCCCTCTTCGCCGCCATCGCCGCGCTCCTGCTCACGGTGAGCGGGGGAAGCCTGGTGAGCATCGGTGTCGGCTGGACGCTGAGCGGGCTCGCAGTCGCAGCCCTGGTCTCGCGCGCCGGGGGTCACGACGCGACTCGCTCCGCGGCGCTGCTGCGGCGCCACCTGCTGATCGGCGACGGGTTCCTGTGGGCCGGCATCACCGTCGCCGCGCTGACTCTCCCCACGCTTGAGCGTGCCCGCCTCGACGAGCTCGACGCCGGTACGAGCACGACCCTGGTCGCCCTGCTGCTCCTGGGTGCCGCGGTCGCCCGCTCCGGCCTGGTCCCGTCGCACCGTTGGCTGCCCGAGACCGCCGAAGCACCCTCGCCGGTCTCGGCCCTGCTGCACGCGGGCGTGGTCAACGGGGCGGGAGTCCTGGTCCTGCTGACCTGGCCCCTGTACGCCGCCGCTCCCGCGGCTCTACTGGCCCTCGCGGTGCTCGGCGCCGCCTCGGTGGTCGTCGGGATCTGGGCGGGGCAGGCCCGGTCCGACGTCAAGGGTCGACTGGCCTGCTCGACCACGAGCCAGATGGGCTACATGAGTCTCCAGCTCGGGCTAGGACTCCCGGCCGCCGCTCTCATGCACCTCCTCGGCCACGGTGCCTACAAGTCGTGGCTCTTCCTGCGAGCCGGAGGTGCTGTAGGTCGCGCACGCACCCTGGTGCTGCCCCAGCCACTCACCTCGGCGCGTCAGCACGGCCCTGCTCTCCTCGCCGTCGCGGTCGCCGGCCTCCTCATCATCGGCGGGCTCGCCGCGGAGCGCCGCCGGCGTGGGTGAGCGCGCGCTCGTCATCGTCCCGACGTACAACGAGCGGGAGAACATCCTCCGGCTCATCGATGGCGTGCTCGCCCAGGACG
>JBAVCA010000094.1:0-18265 GCA_049586475.1 Nocardioides sp. | reverse complement strand
CGTACTGGCCCTGGAGGTAGGCCTCGTACTCCTCGGCGGAGACGATGTCGACGTTGAACAGCATCCGCGAGTGGTAGACCCCGCAGAGCTCGTAGCACTTGCCGGCGTAGGTGCCCTCGACCTTGGGCGTCACCTGGAAGTGGTTGTTCTGGCCCGGCATGACGTCCATCTTGATGAGGAAGCCGGGAACACCGAAGTCGTGGATGACGTCCGGCGTGCGGAGCTCGAACCGGGTGGTCTGGTCCACCGGAAGGACGAGGGTCGGGATGATGTTGCCGGTGCCGTAGGCGTAGACGTTCTTGCCGTCCACGGCCTCGGGATAGTTGAACGTCCACGACCACTGCTGGCCCACGACGTAGACCGTCTGGTCGGGCACGACGTCCTCGTCGTTCAGAACGATGCCCTGGACCCGGATCGTGTGCGAGAAGAAGACGATCACCATGATGATCGGGAAGATCGTGTAGAAGATCTCCAGCGGAAGGTTGTAGCGGGTCTGGATCGGGATCTCGTCGTCACTGCGCCGACGAAACTTCCAGATCGCGTAGAAGATCAGGCCCCAGACGACCACGCCGGTCACCAGCGCGGCGATCCAGGCTCCCTGCCACAGCTCGAGGGTGCTCTCGCCCTCGACCGTGACCGGCTTGGGCATGGCCAACCGCTCCAGCTGGCTGTCGCTACCGCAGGCGCTGAGCCCGACGAGGGCCAGTCCGAGCAGGCCCAGCAGGGTCATCCGGCGAATGCGTCGCGGCAAATCTGCCGGACGCTCGGAGAATTGCAGACTCAAGGTCTGAGCCTTCCTCTCAGGGCGGTCAGGGGACGATCCAGAGACTATCCGAATCGCCGGCCACTTCAGTGACCGGGTGGGTATCGAATTTTCTCGCTAGATTCGTCACGTGAGCGACGTGAGCGGCTATCTGGACACCGCGTCATCCGAGCCGCTACATCCTGCTGCCCGTGACACGCTGCTTGCGGCCCTCGACCGCGGCTACGCCGACCCGCGCCGACTGCACAAGCCGGCGCGCGACGCTCGGCTGCTGCTCGACAACGCGCGTGCCGTGGTCGCGGAGTGCCTCTCCGTCCGCGCTGACGAGGTGACCTTCACCGCCTCCGGCACCGCCGCGGTGCACCTGGGACTGCTCGGCCTGGCCCAGGTCCGCCGTCACCGGGGCGACGGGGGCAGCCACATCGTCCATTCCGAGGTCGAGCACTCAGCCGTTCGGCACGCCGCCGACTGGGGAGGAACGTCGCGTCGCGTTGGCGCGGACGCCCGCGGGCGGGTGGACCTCGCCGCTCTGGCCGATCTCGCTGGGGAGCCCGGCACCGCCGCCTGCGCGCTGCAGACCGCGAACCACGAGGTCGGCACGATCCAGGGCGTGGCGGACCTGCATCTCCCCCAGGGCCTGCCGCTCTTCGTCGACGCGCGCGCGTCCATGGGCAGGCTGCCGCTGCCGGAGCAGTGGTCGGCGCTCGCCGGGTCTGCCCACAAGTGGGGCGGACCTGCCGGTGTCGGCATCCTGCTGGTGCGCCAAGGGACCCGGTGGGAGAACCCGTTCCCCGAGGACGATCGGGTGGACCATCGAAGTTCAGGATTCGAGAACGTACCCGCAGCCCTGGCTGCCGCAGCAGCGCTGCAAGCGGTCGTGGCTGAGCGCGACGAGGTGAACGCTCGTCAGCATGCGCTCGTCGATCGCATCCGAGGCGCAGCCGCTGCCCTGCCCGATACCGAGGTCGTGGGGGACCCCGTCGACCGGCTGCCCCACCTGGTGACCTTCTCGTGCCTCTACGTGAACGGCGAGGCCCTGGTGACCGAGCTCGACCGGCGCGGCTTCCAGGTCGCGAGCGGATCTGCATGCACCGCCTCGACCCTGGAGCCCAGCCATGTCCTGGCCGCGATGGGTGCTCTGACGCACGGCAACGTGCGTGTGTCGCTGACCCGCGAGACCACCGAGTCCGAGGTCGAGGCCTTCTGCGCGGCCCTGCCCGACGTCGTCGAAGGTCTGCGCGGATGACGCCGTCAGTGAGGTTGGAGCTCGATTGTCGGGGGCTCCTGTGCCCCCAGCCGATCATCGAGCTCGCGCGGCGCCTGGCTGACGTCGAGGTGGGCGAGCTGATCGCCGTCACCGCCGAGGACCCGGCCGCGCGTTACGACGTGCCGGCCTGGTGCCGGATGCGCGCCCAGGAGTACGTCGGTGAGGAACCCGCCCACGACGGGGTCGCCCGATATGTGGTGCGCCGACTCAGCTGAGCCTCGGCCGCGAACCGCACTACCCTCAGAGGTGCGCGCCGATGTCTGCTGCGGCCTCGGCACCGTAGGAGCTCTCCACCCGAGCAACGAACTCGGCATGGGTGAAGGAATACTCCTGGGTGCCCACGGTCTCCACGACGTAGGCCGCCAGCACGCACCCGACCTGGCAGGCCCGCTCGTGGTCCAGGCCCCAGCTGAGGGCTGCGAGGAAGCCGGAGCGGAAGGCGTCGCCGACCCCCGTCGGCTCGACCGCCGTCACGTCCGCGGCAGCCGCGACGTGAAGGGGCTCGAGATCGACGCCGGTCACCCGCACGCCGTCCTTGCCCAGGGTCGTGACCTGCACGCCGACCCGCTCGAGGACTTCCTCTGCCGACCAACCGGTCTTCTGCACGATCATCGCCGACTCGTACTCGTTGGAGAACAAGTAGGCCGCTCCGTCGATCAGGTCGCGGATCAGCTCGGCGCCGCTGAATGCAAGCTGCTGGCTCGGATCAGCGATGAACGGGTATCCACGCTGGCGGCACTCCTCGGTGTGACGCAGCATGCCGTCAGGGTCGTCCGCGCCGATGAGCACGAAGTCAGGCTCGCCGACGCGCGCCACGATCGGGGCAAGCTCGATGAGACGCGCCTCGCTCATCGCTCCGGGGTAGAACGACGCGATCTGGGCGCCGGTTGGATCAGTGGTGCAGACGAAGCGCGCCGTGTGCCGAGTGTCAGAGATACGCACCGCGCTGCAGTCGACGCCGTGACGCTCCAACCAGGAGCGGTAGTCGGCGAAGTCCTCGCCCGCCGCGCCGACCAGCACCGGCCTCAGCCCGAGGCGACCCAGGCCGAAGGTCATGTTGGCCGCGACCCCGCCGCGGCGGATCTCGAGCTCGTCCACGAGGAACGAGAGCGAGATCTTGTCCAGCTGATCGACGACGAGGGAGTCGGCGAACTTGCCGCCGAAAGACATCAGGTGGTCGGTCGCGATAGATCCGGCGATCAGCAGAGGCATGGGACCGCACACTACCCAGCGGTAGCGCTAGGAGTACCCATCGGTAGCCCCTAGCGTCGAAGCATGACCTCCTACGACGATCTGTCGTCGCCCGCCGAGATGCTCGCCGACTGCCGCGCCGCCGGGGCTCACCTGCGCTTCGAGCAGGCTGCCCGCCGTGCGACCCGCCCGGCTCCCAGCCTGCACTTCGACGAGCAGCCCGCGGAGCGTTCCAAGGCCAACATCGAGATCAGCGAGGCCGCTGCGCGGCTCGCCGGCGCGTTGCACTTCGCGCTGGAGTGAGAAGACCCCGACCTGTGAGTTGGGCGGCCGCCATGGGCCATCGAGTCACGTCCTGATCGACGCCAGATCAGATCAGGCTCCATCCAAAAATGAGCACAGCCCCCGCCGACGGCGGGGGCTGTGCTGCGCGCTAGCTCAGTGGAACGAGTCGCCACAGGCGCAGGAGCCCGTCGAGTTGGGGTTGTCGATGGTGAAGCCCTGCTTCTCGATGCTGTCCACGAAGTCGATCTCGGCGCCGTTGAGGTAGGGGACGCTCATCCGGTCGACGACGACTGACACGCCGTCGAAGTCGGTCACGGAGTCACCGTCGAGGGTCCGCTCGTCGAAGAACAGCTGATAGCGAAGACCGCTGCAGCCGCCCGGCTGGACGGAGATGCGCAGCTGGAGGTCGTCGCGACCCTCCTGCTCGAGGAGGCTCTGCACCTTGGCTGCGGCCACCGCGCTCAGATTGATCTGATCGGTACGGCGCTCCGTGGTGGTGTCGACCTGCTCGGTCATGTTGGTGACTCCCAAGGATTGAGGATTGGTGATCGTGCTTCAGTATCAATCTTCGCACACCAGGGGTTATTCCTCGCCTCAGCGCGACCAGGTGCGGGCTACCCGCTCGCCGAGGGCAGCCAGCGACACCGCCGGCTCGGCGAAGGCGCGCTCCTCGCCCACCAGGTCGACCAGGGAGTAGGCCGACTCGACCCCCAGCGCGCGCATCTCGCGCGACCCCACGAGGACCTGACCGGCCAGCGCCACGCAAGGACGCAATGCCTCCTGCGCGATCTGTGCTACTCCGTAGGGGACCTTGCCCGACCTGCTCGAGAAGTCGAAGGCCCCTTCTCCCGTGACCACCAGATCGGCGGCACGGGCACGCTCAGCGAGCTTCACCGTGGCGGCCACCAGCTCGATCCCCGGCTCGCGACGCGCTCCGAGACAGAGCAGGGCGTAGCCGATCCCACCTGCCGCCCCGGCGCCTTTCTCCAGCGACATTCGTCGGTCGGTGGCGACGGCGAGCTGCTCGATCCACCGGTCCACCTCGGGGATGCGGTCCTCGAAGATGCCCTTCTGCGGGCCATAGGTCTTGGTGGCGCCGAACAGCCCCGTCAGCGGGTTGTCGACGTCCGAGGCCATCACCAGCTCGACTCCACGGAGCCTGTCCCGAGCGGGGCCCAGGTCCACGGTGGTCAGGTCACCGAAGCAGATGGGACCGGCGTCGAGCTGACCATCGGAGACAGCGCCGAGGGCGGCCATCACCCCTGCTCCCCCGTCATTGACGCCAGACCCGCCCAATCCCACGACGACCTTCGTGGCGCCGCTGTCCACAGCGGCCAAGATGAGGTCGCCCACCCCTTCGCTGGTCGCGAACTCCGCGCCGCCACCGGCATCCAGCAGCAACGGCAGCCCGCAGGCGTGTGCGCTCTCGATGTAGGCCGTCCCGCCGACGCGAAGGATGGTGGCCGGCACCATCTCGCCGTGCATCGCCTCCACGCTGACCAGGAGCAGCTCGCCACCGAGCGCCGCGTGCAGCACGTCGACGAAGCCTGGCCCGCCGTCGGCCATCGGTGCCAGGTCGAGCTCGTCGTCCGGGGCGTGGCGACGCCACCCTGAAGCGATCGCCTCGGCTGCCTCGACCGCGGTGAGGGTGCCGGCGAACTTGTCAGGTGCCACGAGAACTCGCATGCCCCCATCCTGCCCACTCGCTAACGTGACCAGGTGAGCGCCCATGACTGACGGTTCCGAAGCCGGCCCCGGCTCGGTCACCGCGATCGTGCTGCGCCCGATGCGCACCGAAGACGTCCCGCTTGCCGAGCGGCTCAGCGCCGAGGCGTTCTACGAGCTCGACCGAGTGGCACTTCCCCGATCCGGGCCCGAGCCGCAGCTACGACCCTTCTCCCGGGCCGACGACTGGCTGCGACGCACCGAGCACTTCCTGCGCACCGACCCAGGCGGGTCCTGGGTCGCCGAGGACGCCTCAGGGATGGTGGGGTTCGCGACCTCGGTCGTCCGCGACAAGACCTGGATCCTGGCCACGTACGCCGTGCGACCCCACCTGCAGGCCCGCGGGGTCGGCAAGCAGCTGCTCGACGCCGCCATGCACCACGGTCGCGGCTGCCTGCGCGCCATGCTGTCGTCGTCCTCCGACCCGCGTGCTGCGCGGCGCTACCGGTTGGCTGGTTTCTCGCTTCACCCGCAGATGTACGTGCGAGGCACCGTCGACCGCTCGGCCATCCCGGTCGTCGACAAGGTCCGCGAGGGCACGGTCGGCGATCTCGATCTCCTGGAGTCGCTCGACCGGCAGACCCGAGGCGCCTCGCACGGACCGGACCACCGGCTCATGCAGGAGTCGTGGCGCCTGCTCGTCAGCGACACCACCACGGGCTCCGGGTACGCCTACGTCGACCGCGGCGGAACCCTTGCGCTGCTGGCGGCCTCCAACCGCACCGCAGCGAGCCGGCTCCTGTGGGTCGTGCTGGCCGACGGGCCCGACGAGGCCACGGTCTCCCACCTCACCGCTGCCAACGAGTGGGCCATCGACGTGGGCCTCGCCGCACGCCTCGAGGTGCACCAGCTGGGCTACCTCGCCCTGCGCGGGATGGCCCCACCCGCGCCGTACGTGCACAACGGCGCCCTGCTCTGAGCGCCGCGGGCCCCGTGCGAACCCTCGCCCCAGCAGCAGGCCCCTCGCCGACCTACGATGGACCCATGACCACCGTGGACCTGCCGCTCCTGCCCCTCGGCCGAGGCGTCGACCGTGCATCCGAACGCGGCGTCGAGTGCCCCGGCGACCTGCCGGCGGCCTCCGACCCGGACCTCGTGGCGCGAGCGCTCGCCGCCAAGGAAGCCCTGGGCGAGCGCCTCTTCGTGCTCGGTCACCACTACCAGCGCGACGAGGTCATCCAGTTCGCTGACGTCAGCGGCGACTCGTTCAAGCTTGCTCGCGACGCAGCCGCGCGCCCCGACGCCGAGTTCGTCGTCTTCTGCGGGGTTCACTTCATGGCCGAGTCGGCTGACATCCTCACCGGGCCCGAGCAGCAGGTGATCCTGCCCGACCTTGCTGCCGGGTGCTCGATGGCCGACATGGCGCGGCTCCCGCAGGTGGAGGCCGCCTGGGACGCCCTTGCCGCGGCCGGCGTCCAGGACAACGTCGTCCCGGTCACGTACATGAACTCCAGCGCCGACATCAAGGCCTTCTGCGGTCGCAACGGTGGTGTCGTCTGCACCTCCTCCAACGCCGAGGTGGCCCTCGAGTGGGCCTTCGAGCAGAAGGGAGGTCTGGACGCCGGGGCCAAGGTGCTCTTCTTCCCCGACCAGCACCTCGGCCGCAACACCGCCGTGCTGCAGATGGGGATCGCGCTCGAGGAGTGCGTCGTGTGGAATCCGCACCTCCCGAGCGGCGGGTTGAGCCCTGACGAGCTGCGTGCCGCCAAGATGATCCTGTGGAAGGGCCACTGCTCTGTGCACGGCCGGTTCTCGCCGAAGGTCGTCGATGAGCTGCGCGCAACGATCCCCGACGTACAGATTCTGGTGCACCCCGAGTGCCAGCACGAGGTCGTCCTGAAGGCCGACCTCGTCGGGTCGACGGAGTTCATCATCAAGACCATCGAGGCGGCGCCCAGCGGTTCGACCTGGGCGATCGGCACCGAGCTGAACCTGGTGCAGCGCCTGGCCAACGAGCACCCCGACAAGCGCATCCTGTTCCTCGACAAGGACGTCTGCTACTGCTCGACGATGAATCGCATCGACCTCCCCCACTTCGTGTGGGCCCTGGAGTCGCTCGTCGCGGGCGAGGTCGTCAACCGAATCGAGGTCGACCCCGAGACCGAGCGCGACGCGCTGGTGGCCCTCCAGCGAATGCTCGACCTGCCGGGCAAGTCGCACCGCGACTGAGCTGCTCCCGGGACCCGCGTCAGCATCGTCACATGCCCGGTGCACCCCAGAGCGCCAACCAGCGCGAGGTATCGGTCTCCAGGGGCAGCTCACCGGCCAGCTGCTCGCGCACCTGGATCTCGAGCAGGTTGTCGCGCCGGCGCTCACCGCCCTCGACCGGGGCGAAGGGGTAGAACGTGCCCTGCTTGTAGAGGTAGACCAACCCCATGCGACGGCCCTGCGCGTCGGCGAACGGGATCAAGGAGCAGAGCAGCGACGGGCCGAACCCGGCGGCTTCGAGCGTCGTGTTCACCGCGTGCAGGTCGGTGCAGAGCGCGCCCAGATCACCGGACGTCGGCTCGTAGGGCTCGTGATCGACCTCGAGCCAGGTGTAGCCAAATCCGTCCTCGGAGACCTGGATCGCCGGCCCTCCGGTCGCGCTCTCCAGCAGCTCGACCATGTCGGCCTGGGCTTGGGCGAAGCCGGACCCTGCCGGGGCGCGGTAGCAGACTGCCCCGTCGCCGGTGGGCACCAGACCGATTGAGGTCTGCAACGTGATCGCCGCGCTCGGCACTCCGAACAGCGCGTCGAGATTGGCCTGTACCGGCCGCGAGCGCCCCATGATGTTGCGCAGCAGGCCCATCAGCCCAGCGTCCTGACCACGGCGCTCACCGGGTAGGTCGACCCAGCTCGGCCTGGATCCCGGCGAGCTGCTCGAGGCGCTGCTCGAGAGATGGGTGGGTGGAGGTCAGGGTCTTGAGGGAGACCCCACGGATCGAGGGGGCGATGCACAGCGCACTGGCGGCACCGACCTGGCGCAGGTCGCGGTCGGGGATGGTGTTGATCTCGCCGGTGATCTTCTGCAGCGCCGAGGCCAGGGCCGCCGGCTTCATCGTGAGGTAGGCGCCGGCCCGGTCAGCCGAGAGCTCGCGGTAGCGCGAGAGCAGCCGCAGGAGGACGAAGCTGACGGCGTACACGGCCAAGCTGACGACCAGTACCAGCAGCCAGACGGGGAGCCCGCCGCTGTTGTTGTCGCGACGACCCCCGCCGAACATCATCCCGTACTGCGCACCCTGGGTGAGCATGCCGGCGGAGATGCCCGCCGAGCTGGCCACGGTCATGACCAGCACGTCGCGGTGGGCGACGTGGGACAGCTCGTGGGCCAGCACTCCCTCGAGCTCTTCGGCGCTCAGCATCCCCAGGAGTCCGGTGGTCACGCAGACGACGGAGCGCTCGGGCGAGCGCCCGGTCGCGAAGGCGTTGGGCACGCCGGTGTCGGAGATCCCGACCCGAGGCTTCGGCATGTCGGCCATCGTGCACAACCGGTCGATCATGGCGTGCAGCTCCGGCGCCTGCTCCGGGCTGACCTCGCGGGCCCGCATCGCCTTCATCGCGACCGTGTCGGAGGAGTACCACTGATAGATCGCCACGCCGATGCCGGCGAACCCGATCAGAACGGCGATCCCGTATCCGCCGTTGCTGGCAAAGATCCCCATGAGTCCGGCGACGAGGGCGACGAAGAGGCCCCCGAGAAGGAACATGACCAGCGTCATCCGGGCGGTCAGCCCCGGATCTCCGACAAATCGTGAACGAGCCATGGCTCCATTGTGCCGCCTGGCTCCAAGCGGACGTCGGCGCACTCCGCCTTGCTCGCAGCGTGCGCGGATCAGGCGAGAATCAGCCCGGGATCAGACCCTCGCCGGCCTCGCCGGAGAGCAGTTCGCGCACCTCGGCGATCGTCGCGTCCGAGGGCGGCAGAATCAGGTCGGACTCGTCGAGGCTATCGAGCGCGTGCGCCACACCGGCGGTGCGGACACCATCCAGCAAGGCCGCGAGACTGCGCGTGAAGGCGGCCTCGTCGTCGGACTCCACCGCTGCCTCGACCGCCGCGTCGAGCTCGTTGAGCCTCTCGAGAGCGTGATCGGCGACGTCATACTGGCCCTCGCCGAGGACTCGGATGATCATCGCTGCTCGCCCTCCTCCTGCGTCTTGCCGGGCTCGATGGCGTCGGGCGCCGGCGCCGAGCTCAGTCCCTTGAGGCGCATCAGCTCCAGCTCAACGTCGGACTGCGAGCTCATCGCGTCGAGCTCGCGGGCGATGTCGTCGCCGGAGCCCTGCGAGCTGGCGTCGTCGAGCGCCCCTGAGGCGATCAGCTCATCGATCGCGCCGGCGCGGGCCTGCATGGTGGCCGTCTTGTCCTCGGCGCGCTGCATGGCCATCCCGATGTCGCCCATCTCCTCGCCGATGCCGGACATCGCCTCGTTGATCCGAGTCTGCGCCTCGGCAGCCGTGTAGGTGGCCTTGATGGTCTCCTTGCGGGTGCGGAAGGACTCGACCTTGGCCTGCAGTCGCTGCTGGGCGTTGGTGAGCTTTTCTTCCTCGCCCTGCAGCTGCGCGTGCTGAGTGCGGAGGTTCTCGATCTGCCCGGCCAGGCCGGACTTGCGGGTGAGCGCTTCTCGGGCGAGGTCTTCCCGGTCCATCTGGAGAGCTTTCTCCGCCTGGGTCTGCAGCTTGGCCGCCTGCTGCTCGAGCTGTGCCAGCTGCAGCTCGATGCGCTTGCGACTCGTGGCGACGTCCGCGACGCCGCGGCGAACGTTGGTGAGGAGCTCCAGCTGGCGCTGGTAGCTGTAGTCCAGCGTCTCCCGCGGGTCCTCCCGCTTGTCGAGTGCCTTGTTGGCCTTGGCACGGAAGATCAGGCTCATCCGCTTCATGATGCTCATGGGGTCCCTCTCGCAGCGGGTCAGGTCGACGTCCGGTGCTCCTCACCTTATGCCGCCCCAGCAACCGGTGCACAGAGGGTGCACGAGGGTCCAGGTAGGCTTGGTGCTGCAGCTCGCTCCGGTCGTCTCCCCGACCGATCCTTACGATCGACCTGCAATCGACCCTCCCCACGACCGATGAGAAAGCACCCCGTGTTTCGTCGCAACAAGTCTGATTCCGACGGGTCCTCGACGACCCCGGGATCCTCAGCCCAGCTGACCACTGCCACCACCACCGCCGGGAAGGGTCGTCCTACTCCCTCCCGCAAGGAGGCTGAGGCCGCCGCCCGCGCGCGCGCCAAGGTGCCGCGCACCCGCAAGGAGCAGCTCGCTCGCAAGCGCGCCATGAAGTCCGAGTCGAGCAAGTCGTTGCGCGCGGACATGAAGGCCGGAAAGATCCTGCTGGCGCGCGACCAGGGACCTGTGCGGAGCTTCCTGCGCGACTTCGTGGACAGCCGGTTCTCGTTCGCCGAGATCGTCATCCCGTTGATGATCGTCTCGCTCGTGATCCCCAGCCTCGTCTTCCCCCTGTTCCTCGTGCTCGTCATCGACCTGCTGGTGCTGCGCTTCCGGATGCGCAAGCAGATGGCCGAGCGGTTCCCGAACGAGCCGCTGAAGGGCACGACCTACTACACCTTGAGCCGCGCGATGCAGATGAAGTTCATGCGGATGCCCAAGCCTCGGGTCAAGATCGGCGAGGCGCTGCCCGCTCACTATCGATGAGCACGACGGCGCAGGCTGTCCGCCGAGCCTGGTCAGCCAAAGACCTCGGAGCGTCTCGGTGACTGGGTCTTGGCAGGGTCGCGCTCGATGACGCCCTCGAGGGCCTCGTCGATCGCGGTCATGGCCGTTGCGTCGAGCTTGACCCCGGCGGCCTTCGCGTTGTCGGTGACCTGTTCAGGACGACTGGCGCCCACGATCGCCGAGGAGACGTTGGGATTCTGCAGGGTCCAGGCAACGGCTAGCTGAGCCATGCTGAGGCCGGCCTCGTCGGCGATCGGCTTGAGCCGCTGAACCCGGGTGAGGACGTCGTCCTTCATCCAGCGCGCGATCATCTGGTCGCCGCCCTTCTCGTCCCGGGCCCGTGAGCCTTCCGGAGCCGCCTCGCCTGCGAGGTACTTCCCGGTCAGCACCCCCTGGGCGATCGGGGACCAGACGACCTGTCCGAGGCCGAGCTCCTCGGAGGTCGGCACCACCTCGGACTCGATGACGCGCCAGAGCATGTTGTACTGCGGCTGGTTGGAGACCAGCGGAACGCGGAGCTCACGGGCCAGGGCGTGAGCCGCCCGAATCTCTTCCGCGCGCCACTCCGAGACCCCGATATAGAGCGCCTTGCCGGAACGCACGACGTCAGCGAAGGCCTCCATCGTCTCGTGCAGAGGCGTCTCGTGGTCGAAGCGGTGGGCCTGGTAGAGGTCGACGTAGTCGGTGCCCAGTCGCTGCAGCGAGCCGTCGATCGATTCCATGATGTGCTTGCGGGAGAGCCCGTGGTCGTTGTGCTTGCCAGGCCCGGTCGGCCAGAAGACCTTGGTGAAGATCTCCAGTCCCGCGCGGCGCTCGCCGACCAGCGCCTTGCCGAGCACGGTCTCGGCCGCAGTGTTGGCATAGACGTCGGCGGTGTCGAAGGTGGTGATTCCCTCGTCGAGAGCCTGGTGCACGCACGCAAGAGCGGCTTCCTCCTCGACCTGGGAGCCATGGGTGAGCCAGTTGCCGTACGAGATGGCCGAGATCTTCAGGCCGCTCGCTCCGAGGTTACGAATCTCCATGCCACCGACACTAGTGTCGGGGCCATGAACACCTCCCCGGGACCCACCGCTGATGTCTCGGTCCGCGTGGCCTGGGCCGACGACGCCGCCGCCGTCGCCGACGTCCAGCTCAGGGCCTGGCGCAGCCAGTACGCCGATCTGCTCCCGGCAGAGGCGTTCCCTGCTGATGCAAGCGCCTTGGCCGACACCTGGCGGGCCTCGATGACTCGCCCGGCCGATGCTCGCAACCGGGTCCTCGTTGCGCTGGAGCGCAACCGGGTGACCGGTTTCGCCGTAGCCACGCCGGCATCGGACCCCGACTGCGACCCCGTGGCTGACGCGGAGCTCACAGAGCTGGTCGTCGATCCTGACGAGCTCGGAAAGGGTCACGGCAGTCGCCTGCTGCAGGCTGTGGTCGACACGATGGTGGCCGACCGCTTCACCCGTGCGCTCACCTGGACGATCGGCACCGACGACGGCCGCCGTCGCTTCCTCACCGATGCCGGATGGGGCGCTGACGCAGCACATCGCGAGCTCGACCTGGACGGGACCGGCACCACGGTGGTCAAGCAGGTCCGACTGCACACCGCTCTCACCTGACGTCGCAGGCAGAGGCAGCCGGCCACCGGATATCGGGGCAGCGCAACGAGGCCCGAGCCGGACGATTCCGCTCGGGCCTCGCGCGTGCTGGTGAGCTCAGCCGACGTCGACCGCGCTCCACGCCGCAGCTACTGCCGCGTACTGGGAGCTGCCCTGACCGAACAGGTCCGTCGCGGCACTGAGCGTGCCGGTGCGGGCCTGCGCGTAGGTCGTGCCCGACGTGAAGTACGTCGTCAGCGCGCGGAACCAGATCTTCTGGGCGGCGTCACGTCCGATCCCGGCGATCGTGGAACCGTTGCACGTGGGCGAGGTGTGCTGCCTGCCGCCGATCGTCTTGGAGCCGGAGCCCTCCGCCAACAGGTAGTAGAAGTGGTTCCCGACGCCCGAGGAGTAGTGGACGTCGAGGCTGCCGGTGCTGGCGGTGTAACAGCTCTGCGACGAGCCGTCGCGTGCCGGGTCGTCCATCCGGCGGAAGCCATCACCGTTCGCAAGGTCGAACTCCTCGCCGATGAAGTAGTCGGCCGGGTCGTTCGGGTTCGCGGCATAGAACTCGACCATCGTTCCGAAGATGTCGGAGGTGGCCTCGTTGAGGCCTCCGGACTCACCGGAGTAGGTCAGGTCGGCGGTGTTCTGGGTGACACCGTGGGACATCTCGTGGCCCGCCACGTCCAAGGAGACCAGCGGCCCGAACGATGTGCCGTTCCCGTCGCCGTAGGTCATCTTCGACCCGTCCCAGAAGGCGTTCACGTAGTTGCTGCCGTAGTGGACCCGGCTGGGCGCGCCGGCTCCGTTGCCGAAGATGCCGTTGCGGCCCAGCACCAGCTTGAAGTAGTCAAACGTCACGGCGCCGCCGTAGTGGGCGTCGACGGCCGCGCTCTCGCGGTTGCTGTTTGTGCCGTTGCCGAAGCTGGCGTCAGGGCTGGAGTAGGCCACCCCGTTGGTGCAGCCTGAGCCGAAGATCTGGCAGAACACGGAGTCGGTCTTGTTCTGCATGTCGGTCGTCTTGGCATTGCCGTGAGCCGCGTCGGTGAGCGTGTACGACCCGCCACTCTGCGCCAGCGAGAGCGGGACCTGACCACTGTAGAGCGAGTTGCCCTGGCCGTCGGCGGTGTGGATCTCCTCGACCCGGCGCAGCACCGCCCCGTTGCGCGCATCCACGTGCGTCGTGAGGCGGCTGGGGGTCCCGTCGTGGTGACGACCGAGGGTCCCGACCTCCCAAGCGAGGCGCGGCTGCTCGCCCAGCGCGTCCACGATCAGGCGCGGTGCGACGTCAGCGGCCCGCAGGTTCTTGATCGAATCGGTGAGCTCGGAGGGGGCCAGGGCGCGGGAGACGGCTTGCCCAGCCCGCAGTCCGGGCACGGTCCCCAGATCGAGCGGAGCCTCCAGCGTCTGGCTGACGCCCGTGAGCGCCGAGCCCGGGCTCTGGTGGGTCACCAGGTCGCCGCCGATCACCGCGAGCCCCCGATAGGTGCGGTCCATCCGCACGTGCGTGTCCCCGTCGGGGTCGACCATCGTCTCGGTGACTTCGAGCTCCTGCCCCACCGCGTCCCGAGCCAGGAGCGGGCGGTTGGCGAGCGCCTCCAGAGCCGAGGCTGCGATCGCTGCATGTTCCGCGCCCCTCGTCGGGGACGGCACCGCACCCGACGGGGCCGCCGTGGCGCTGATGGGCTGGATGCCGAGTGTTCCGGCGGTCAGGGCCGCGGCTGCGGCCAGACCCAGAGTTGTACGCATGGTTCACCTCTCATCGCGCGCCGCCCCACCAGTCGGGGCGACGTCGTGCCTCGACCCTGGCAAGGCTCGGAGAGCAGACCCACCTCTGCGGCGCCCCACCTTTGTGCGTTGCACGAACGTGCAGCCACTCGCAGCGTCTGCCTCGCTTCTCAGCCCAGATCGACGAGCCGCTCGAGCCCTACCGTCAAGCCCGGGCGAGAGCCGATCGCGCGGATGGCGGCCAGCACTCCTGGCGTGAACGACGCGCGTGACAGCGAGTCATGGCGGATCGTCAGGGTCTCCCCCACGCCCCCGAGCAGCACCTCCTGGTGCGCGACCAGTCCGCTGACGCGCAGCGAGTGCACCGGGACGCCGTCGACGACTGCGCCTCGCGCACCGTCGAGCATCGTGGAGGTCGCGTCCGGTGCGGGCTCCAGGCCTGCTTCGCGCCGGACCTCCCCGATGAGCTCAGCCGTACGGCGCGCGGTGCCGGAAGGCGCATCCGCCTTCTGGGGGTGGTGGAGCTCGATGATCTCGACCGACGCGAAGTGCCGCGACGCAGCGGCCGCGAACTGGATCATCAGCAGAGCGCCGATCGAGAAGTTCGGGGCGATCAGGACGCCGCCCCGCGGATTGTCGCCGAGCCACTGCTCGAGCTGCCCCAGTCGCTCGTCATCGAAGCCGGTGGTCCCGACCACCGCGTGGATGCCCTCGGCGATACAGAGCTCGAGGTGATCCATGACCACATCGGGATGGGTGAAGTCAACGACCACCTCAGCGGCGTTGTCCACCAGCGACCGGACGTCGTCGCCGACGTCGATCTGAGCCACGAGGTCCAGGTCGTCGCTCGCTTCCACGGCCCGGCAGACCTCGGCCCCGACCTTGCCCCGCGCTCCCAGGACGCCCACTCGGATCATGTTCGGCACTCCCTGAGCCTAGGCCGTCGGAGAATTGTCCTGCTCGCAGCCGGTCGGTGACTCACACGCCGAAGGGGTTCTGGCAGGGTAGGGGCATGGTCGCACAGACGATTCCGGCGCGGATCCGGTGGGCGGTGGAGTTCATGGACCCCCAACCGGCGGACCAGCTGCTCGAGATCGGCTGCGGCGCAGGTGCCGCTGCTGAGCTCATCTGCAGCCGCCTCGAGACGGGCAAGCTGTTCGCCATCGACCGCTCGGAGTCCGGCGTCGACCGGACCAAGCGTCGCAACGAGGACTCGATCAAAGCCGGGAAGCTCACCGTTCGCCAGATCGACCTGGCGACCCTCCGAGTGCCGGTCAAGCGTCTGCACAAGGTCTTCGCCTTCAACGTCAACCTGTTCTGGGTCCGCGACTGCAGCGAGGAGGTGGCGCTGCTGCACGAGCGGGTGGTCCCCGGCGGTTCCGTGCACATCTTCTACGAGGCAGCTCGGCCTGATCAGGTCGCCGAGATGATCAAGCAGACCTCAGCTGCACTGAGCGAAGGTGGGTTCCGCGTCTCCGTCGTCGACAACAAGCATCCTGCGGTGATCGGCGTCATCGGGCGTCGCTGACCGCCTCGGCGGGCTAGGACTGAGTCCCCGGCCCCGTAGCAGGACGTGTGTTGCCAGGCCTCGCGGCCTGTCCCGTGGTCGACTCCGCGATCTTTTTGATCGCTGCCAGCGTCCTCGGGATGCCCAGCAGTGCCTGGTCGGTCCGGTCGGCGATCTGAGCCTGCGCGTCCTCGCCGTAGGTCTGCTGGAAGTACGCAATCCCACCCGGCAGGAACTCCCAGGTCTCGGTGAGGACAGTGCCGGCGTCCGTGGGAGTGATCTCGAAGCCCCAGCGGACCAGGTGACCGCCGACGGTCCAGGCGAAACGACGACCTCGCTCGGCGGCCACGACCTTCGAGCGCGTCTCCCAGGTGCGGCCCGGGACTTCGTTGTGCCCGGTGAACCAGGCGCCTACCTGGCCTGCCTCGTCCTCGTCCTCCCACCGGCACCACGTGCATACCGGGCTCCACTCGCCGGTGCGGGTGACGTCGGAGACCAGGTCGTAGAGCGCCTCGGGGGACGCCTCGACCGTCACGGACTCCTGGTGGGCACGGGTGCTCGTCTCACTCATGCTTCCACCCTCGCAGACGTTCCCGACGGCCCGTCAGTGGCGCGTGAGGATGACATCACTGCCGTGTCAGGGTTGGTCAGGGCCCGACGATCGCCAGGACCTCGGGGCGCACGAAGATCTCCGCGGCGACGGCACGAACCTCTTCCAGCGTCACGGCGTCGATCTTGGCGAGGATGTCGTCAATGTCGAGCAGCTCGTCGTGGACCAGCTCCGCGCGACCGAGACGAGACATCCGCGAGGCCGAGTCCTCCAGCCCCAGGACCAGGCCGCCGCGCAGCTGGCCCTTGCCGATGCGTAGCTCATCGGCGGTGATCCCCTCGGCGGCCACGATGGCCAGCTCGTGGCGCACCGTGGCGAGCACCTCGTCGAGCTTGGCGGGCAGGCAGCCCACGGCAACACCCACGACCCCGGAGTCGGCGTGGTGCGAGGCGAAGGAGTAGACGGAGTAGGCCAGGCCGCGGTGCTCGCGGATCTCCTGGAACAGGCGGCTCGACGTGCCTCCGCCGAGCACCGTGTTGAGCACCCCCAGCGCGAAACGCCCGGGATGATCACGAGCGAGGCCCTCCATCCCGAGCACGACGTTGACCTGCTCGAAGGGTCGGGTCGTGATGGCCTCGCCCGCCGAGACCGGAACATGCTTGCGGGTCTGCGGCAGCTCGGGCAGGGCTTCACCGGTGAGGAAGTCGGACCGGCTGAATGCCTTCCTCACCTGTGCCACCACGCGGGCGTGGTCCAGGTTGCCGGCCACCGCGACGACCATGTTGGACGGGCGGTAGTGGCGCTTGTAGAAACGACGGATCCGGGCTCGATCCAGGCCCGTGATCGAGGCCTGGGTGCCGGCGATCGAGCGCCCCAGCGGTGACTCAGCGCCCCAGGCCACCTCGGCGAAGAGGTTGTGCACCACGTCGTCGGGGTCGTCGTCGTGCATGGCGATCTCGTCGAGGATCACCTCCCGCTCCGCCTCGACGTCGCCGTGCGCGATGACCGAGCTCGTGATCATGTCCCCGAGCACGTCGACAGCCAAGGGCAGGTCCTCGTCGAGCACTCGGGCATGGAAGCAGGTGTACTCCTTGGCGGTGAAGGCGTTGACCTCGCCGCCGACGGCGTCGAGCGCGATGGACAGGTCCAGCGCGGAGCGCTCCTGGGTGCCCTTGAACAGCAGGTGCTCCAGGAAGTGTGAGGCACCGTGCAGCGCATTGGTCTCGTGTCGCGACCCCACCCCGACCCAGACCCCGATCGTGGCGGAGCGGGCCCCGGCCATCTGTTCGGTCACCACGCGCAGTCCACCGGGCAGGACTGTGCGCCGGACCTGCGAGGTCACCTGACCCGCACCGTCGCGCACCGTCGAGAGCGTTCGGGTGCTGCCGATCTTCTGGGCCTTCTGCATGGTCATCATGGTGAGTTCCTCCGGGTGATCTGGCGAGACCGGGATCTCGGATCGAGGCACAACGGGTTTCGGCCCCCCGCGGGTGAGCGCGGCGGGCCGAAACGAGGTCAGGCGAGTGGACTCACTCCTGCGTTGCGTCCTCGGTGCTCTCGGTCTCGTCGCCGCTGTCCTCGACGTACGGGATCAGCGACAGCTTGCCGCGGTCGTCGATCTCGGCGATCTGGACCTGGACCTTCTGGCCGACCGACAAGACGTCCTCGACGGCGTCGACGCGCTTGCCACCGGCCAGGGCGCGGAGCTTGCTGATGTGCAGCAGTCCGTCCTTGCCGGGCAGCAGCGAGACGAACGCGCCGAAGTTGGTCGTCTTGACGACGGTGCCGAGGTAGCGCTCGCCGACCTCGGGCATCGTCGGGTTGGCGATCGCGTTGACCGCCGCACGGGCAGCTTCGGCGGCCTCACCGTTGGTGGCACCGATGTAGATCGTGCCGTCGTCCTCGATGGACAGCGACGCACCGGTGTCGTCCTGGATCTGGTTGATCACCTTGCCCTTCGGGCCGATGACCTCACCGATCTTGTCGACCGGGATGCGCACCGTGATGATCCGCGG
>JBAVCA010000093.1:0-12146 GCA_049586475.1 Nocardioides sp. | reverse complement strand
CGCCCGAGGAACCCGTTGAGCTGACCGGTGGAGATGCGTGTCTCCCAGCCGCCGAGGGCCTTCTCGATCGCCGGGACCAGCCGGTCGATGTGCCAGCCGGTCTTCGCGGTGATGTTGATCCGGGGCGCCCACTGCACCTGGACCAGGTCGCGCTCGATCTCGCGGTCGAGGTAGTAACGACGCTCCTCGCCGACGAGGTCCCACTTGTTGAAGGCGATGACCATCGCGCGACCGGCCTCGCGAACCGTCTGAATGATGCGCAGGTCCTGCTCGGAGAGCGACTGACCGCCGTCGACGACCAGCACCGCCACCTCGGCACGGTCGATCGCCGTCGTGGTTCGCAGGGAGGCGTAGTACTCGTGGCCGGAGGCTTCCTTGACCCGCTTGCGGATGCCGGCGGTGTCGATGAAGCGCCAGGTCGTGCCGTCCAGGGTGACCAGCTCGTCGACCGGGTCGACGGTGGTCCCAGCGACATTGTCGACAACCACGCGCTCGGAGCCGGCGAGCTTGTTGAGCAGTGAGGACTTGCCGACGTTGGGCTTGCCGACGATCGCGATCCGTCGCGGGCCCCCGACCTCCGGGTCCCCGTGGATCGGGGTCTCAGGCAGAGCCTCCAGGATCGCGTCGAGCATGTCGCCCGAACCACGCCCGTGGAGCGCGGAGACCGGCACGGGCTCGCCAAGGCCGAGGTTCCACAAAGCGTGAGCCTCCGCCTCAGCACGCAGGTCGTCGACCTTGTTGGCCGCGAGCACGACGGGCTTGCCGGAGCGGCGCAGGATCTTGACGACCTCTTCGTCGGCATCGGTGATGCCCACGTTGGCGTCCACGACGAACAGAACGGCGTCGGCCAGGCTCACCGCTACCTCGGCCTGGGCCGCAATGCGCTGGGCGAGCCCACGGGCGTCGGGGTCCCAGCCGCCGGTGTCGACGACGGTGAACGCACGGCCGTTCCAGTTGGCGTCGTAGGAGACGCGGTCCCGGGTGACGCCGGGGATGTCCTCGACGACGGCGGCCCGGCGACCGATGATCCGGTTGACCAGCGTCGACTTGCCGACGTTCGGCCTGCCGACGACCGCCAGGATCGGCACCGGCCCGAGTGACTGCTCCTCGGGACCGGAGGGGTCGGTCGGCCCGGTCGGGCTGTTGTCGTCGGTCGGCGTGCTACTCATACTGACTTCTCCGTGATGCCCCCGCCGGGGTCGGGTTCGTACTGCCCCGCGGGCAACGGCCCGGGCAGGAAGAGACCGGTGCTGCGACGCACGGCCTCCAGATCGGCGAGCATCCGGCTGCGAAGCAGCTGGGACGTATGCCCCACCTGCTGACGCGTCCGCGGCCATGCGGCCTGCTCGACGGTGAACGGCGTACCGAACACGAGGTCCATGGTCCCACGTCGGCGCGGCAGCGACGAACTCGCGCCGCCGGGCTCGCGGGTGCCGAACAGGAGGACTGGGACGATCGGCGCCCCGGTGACGTGCGCGAGGTAGGCCGCGCCTCGATGGAACAGCTCGAGCTCACCGGACCCACGCCTGCCCTCCGGGAAGACTCCGACGACCCCACCATCGCGCAGCACCCGCACCGCGGACTTCACCGCAGCGGGGTCGGCGCGGAAGCGATCGAGCGGAATCTGGCCTGCTGCCCTCAGGAAACGGCCAAGAACACCGGAGAACATCTCGATCTTGGTCCAGGCGTGCACCGGACGAGGGGCATAGACCGCCAGCAACGGTCCGTCGATCACGCCGACGTGGTTAGCGGCCAGGATCACCGGTCCCGCGGCCGGCACGTGCTCGGCGCCGTGCACCACCACGCGGTAGCGGCGCCGGACCAACCACGCGGCGAACGGACGTGCCCCGTGCAGCAACCAGCGCCTCGGGCGACGCACCGCGTCGGTCCGCGGGTAAGCGCTGTGCGGCGAGGTCACCGGGCGCTCTCCCCGGCGCTCTCCACGAGACCCACGAGCAACCCGATCACCTCATCGAGGGTGTACGTCGTGGTGTCGAGGTGGGCGGCCCCATCGGCCATCGTCAGCGGGGCGGTCGCCCGGCCAGAGTCGATCCGGTCACGCTCGCGAAGCGACGCCTCGGTGGCGCCAATGTCACTGGCGCCCGCCTCGAGGGCCCGGCGCGCCGCCCGCGCGCCCGGGTCGGCGGTCAGGTAGACCTTCACCTGGGCACGGGGCCACACCACCGAGCCGATGTCTCGGCCCTCGACGACGATCCCGCCGGCAGCCACGTGCTGGGTGATGATCGCTCGCTGCATCTCGAGCAGCCGGGCGCGCACCTCGGGAACGGTGCTGACCGGGGAGACCGCGGCGTTGACGGCGTCCGTGCGGATCGCCTCGGCAACGTTCCGGCCGTCGACGGTGATGGTGGGACTGCCCGGATCGGTGCCGGAGACCAGCACAGGCTCACCGCAACGCACCGCCACGGCCTCGGGGTCGTGCACGTCGACGCCGTGCTCGAGCATCCACCACGTCACTGCGCGAAACATCGCGCCCGTGTCGAGGTAGGACAGCCCGAGGCGCTCTGCCACGCCCCGGCAGGTGCTGGACTTGCCCGACCCGGAGGTCCCGTCGACAGCGACGACCATCCCCACCAACCCCAGGCGCTGCCCGTGTCGTGATGACCCGTCCGGTCCGGTCTGCTCTGGTGCACTCACGGGCGCGAAGCCTACCGGTGACGGGGCCGATTCGGGCTGTCTGGGGCCGGGCGAGACAAGCCGGACCAGTCGGGTCAGGGAGCGTCGGGCACCGAGCGCACCCGAGTGAGGTCGGAGCGGAGCGCGGCGGCTCCGTGCAGGTAGACGTGCGTGATGTCGGCGCGCGGCAGGTCGGTCTCCACGTGCGCCATCATCCGCACCACGCGGGGCATCGAACCCGCGATCTCGAGCTCTCGGGCGCAGATCAAGGGCACTTCGCCGAATCCGAGCTGCCGGGCCGCGTAGGCGGGGAACTCACTGACCAGGTCGGAGGTCGCGGTGAAGATCACCGAGATGAAGTCGTCGACCACCAACCCGTTGGACGCCATCACGTCGAGGACCATCTCCGAGACCCGCGCCAACATCTGTTCCCGGTCGTCGTCGTCGAGCTGGGTGGCTCCTCTGACTGCGCGCAATGCCATGGCGCCAGCGTAGTAGGCAGGTGCAGCCGGCGACCTACCCGCCGCGCGACCGGCAGTGGTCGCGCTGGCCGGAACAGCGCTGGCTACATGCTCACGCTGTCGAGCAGGGCTCCCAGCTCGTCGAGGGTCAGATGGCGCAGCTGCCCTGCCTTGAGCTGGCCGAGGTCGATCGGTCCGAGCTCGGTGCGGGTCAGCTTCCGCACCGGGTGTCCGACGTGCTCGAGCAGACGCCGAACGATGCGGTTGCGGCCCTCGTGGATGACCAGCTCCACGATCGACTTCTCTCGGGTCGCCGCGATGATCCGCACGCGTGTGACAGCCACCGGGCCGTCGTCCAGCTCGACCCCGGCCAAGAGCTCCTCGGCGGACTCTTTGCTGACCAGGCCGTCGACCTCGGCGACGTAAGCCTTGTCGACCTCGTAGGAGGGGTGGGCCATCTTGTTGGCGAAGTCGCCGTCATTGGTCAGCAGCAACAGACCGGAGGTGTCGGTGTCGAGACGCCCGACGTGAAAGAGCCGCTCGTTGGCGGGGGCGTCGGGGCGTGCTTCCGCGAGGACGTCGGAGATGGTGCGGCGGCCCTCGGGGTCCGACATGGTCGACACCACGCCGCGCGGCTTGTTGAGCACCAGGTAGACGTGGTCGGAGACGGGCGGCAGCCGCTTTCCTGACACTCGGATCACTGCGGCCCGCGGGTCGACCTTGGTGCCGAGCCGCGTGACGATCTCCCCGTCGACCTCGACCTCACCCTCGAGCATCAGCTCTTCGCACTTGCGACGCGAAGCGACCCCGGACTGTGCCAACAGCTTCTGCAGCCGGATCAGGCCGTCCTCGTCGGTGGCCAGGTGGTCGCTCATGCCTGCTCCTGACCGGCAGCTGGGGCCTGGTCCTCTGGTGGGCCTCCAGTGGTGGCCCCCGTGGGGTTCTCGGACGGGCGCTCGGAGGCGTGGGAGAACGACGCCATCTGAGCGAGCTCGTCCTCCAGGTCCTCCATCTCAGGTAGGTACGGCGCGAGCTCGGGAAGGTCGCGCACCGACGTCACCCCGATGCGCTCCAAGAAGTACGACGTCGTGCGGTACAGCGTTGCGCCGTGCTCGCCGTCGCGGCCGGCTTCCTCGACCAGCCCGCGGGTCAGCAGCGTGCGCATCACCCCGTCGACGGTGACGCCGCGGATCGCCGAGACCCGGGCCCGCGAGACCGGCTGCTGGTAGGCCACCACCGCAAGCGTCTCCAGGGCCGCCTGGGTCAACCGCGCCTGCTGTCCCTCCAACACGAAGGTCTCTACGACCGGCGCGAACTGCTCGCGACTGTAGAAGCGCCACCCGCCGGCGACGTTGCGCAGCTCGAAGCCGCGGCCCTGCTCGTCGTACTCGCGGGCGAGGGAGGCCAGGGCGGCAGCCACTTCCTCGCCCGGGTAGCCCACGACCGTGGCGAGCGAGACGTCGTCGAGCGGCTGGTCGGAGACCATCAAGATCGCCTCGAGCGCCGGGCGCAGCTCAGCCAACGGGATGGCGAGCGACTCGTCGGTCGTGTCGGTCATGGCGACTCCTCGGTGAGGTCGGTGGGGATGCCAGTGGGAGCACTGGGCGCAGTGCCCTGGGGAGGCTCGGGAGAAAGCTCCGGTGGAGCTCCGTCGAACTCGTCGACGATCTCGACCTCGGTGTCATCGTCCCCGGTCCAGCGCACGGTCAGCTCCCCCAGGGCGCGCGCTTGCTCGAAGGCGACCGCGCCTTCGCGGAACAGCTCGAGCAGCGCGAGGAACCGAGCGACGGTGGTCAGGGTGTCGGGCGAGTCACCGCACAAGGCGCGGAAGGTCAGGGTGCCGGCTCGTCGTAGTCGGTCCACGACGATGGCACCCTGCTCGCGCACCGAGACCGCCGGGGCATGGATGTGGGCCAAGGAGACCTCGAGCACCGCCTTTGGCGCAAGAGCCTTGGCTGCCAGGGCAGCGAACTGCTCGAGCCCGATCCCGATCAGCACCTCGGGCAGCAACCCCGCGAATCGCTCTTCGAGCCCTACCGCGCGCGGGTGGCGCAGGGCCTCGTCGGACAGCCGGTTGCCGAGCACACCCGCCATCTGCTTGTAGGCCTTGTACTGGATCAGGCGGGCGAAAAGCAGGTCTCGTGCCTCGAGGAGTGCGAGATCCTCCTCGTCCTCGACGTCGCCCTGCGGCAGCAGCCGCGCCGCCTTCAGGTCGAGCAGGGTGGCGGCGACCAGCAGGAACGACGTCGTCTGCTCGAGGTCCCACACCGAGCCGCCCGCCTTGACGTGCGCGATGAACTCGTCGGTGACCTTCGACAGGGCCACCTCGGTGATGTCGAGCTTGTGCTTGGAGATCAAGCTCAACAACAGGTCGAAAGGGCCTTCGAAGTTCGTCAGCCGCAACGAGAACTCTGGCGTGATCTCGGTTGCTCCGAGCTGGTCCTCGGTTGCGGTCGACCTCGACACCGCGGCGCTCACACCGCCGTCATCGGTCGTCGCGCAGACGGCGCAGGAGCATGCTCTGCTCTCCGTGCTCGGCCAGGTCGGCCAGCACGACCGCGACGGCTTCGCGGACGAGGCGCCCGCGATCGACAGCCAGGCGGTGTTGGGCACGCAGGGTGAGGCGAGCGCGCTCGATCTCCAACAGCTCGTCGGAGGTGACGTAGACGGTCATCTTCTCGTCGTGGCGGATCCGCCCACTGGCCGAGGCCTTGGCCGGTGCGCCGTCCTGGGCCTCCGGTGCCGCGCTTGTGGCTGTCTCCGAGATCTCCGGCGCATCGGGGACGGCCCGAACTGCCGATTCCGCAGGATCGGAACCGGTCGGGCGGAACAGGTCGTCTGCCGCCGGCAGGCTCACTCGTCGGGCCATCGCGACAGCACCTCCTTGGCGAGCTGACGGTAGGAGTCGGCCCCGGCCGACGTGCTGGCATAGGTCGTGATCGGCTCGCCGGCGACGGTCGAGTCGGAGAACTTCACGGTGCGGCGGATGACCGTGTGGAACACGGTGTCGCCCCAGGCCTGGACCAGTCGCTCCATGACCTCGCGGCCGTGCAATGTGCGTCCGTCGAACATCGTGCCGAGGATGCCCTCGATCTCCAGGCGTGGGTTGAGGCGTTCGCGGACCTTGTCGATCGTTGTCTTGAGCAGCGCCACTCCACGGAGGGCGAAGTACTCGCACTCCAGCGGCACGATGACCCCGTCCGAGGCGGTGAGAGCGTTGACGGTCAGCAGACCCAGGGACGGCTGGCAGTCGATGAGGATCACGTCGTAGTGCTCCAGGGCGGGAGCGAGCACCCGCTGCAGGGTCTGCTCGCGTGCTACCTCGTTGACCAGCTGCACCTCGGCGGCGGAGAGGTCGATGTTGGAGGGCAGCAGGTCCATCCCAGGCACCCCTGAGGGAACCACGACGTCCTCGAGGGTGACGTCGGGCTGCAGGAGCAGGTTGTAGATGCTCAGGTCCATCTCGTGCGGATTGAGCCCGAGGCCGACCGACAACGAGCCCTGCGGGTCGAAGTCGACCAGCAACACCTTGCGGCCGTACTCCGCGAGTGAGGCGCCGAGGTTGATGGTGGTCGTCGTCTTGCCGACCCCGCCTTTCTGGTTGCACATCGACACGACTCGCCCTCGGGCGTCGGCGCGCACCGGACGGGGCTCCGGCAGGACCGGCATCGGTCGACCGGTCGGTCCGAGCCCAGCTGCCGGCGCCGGCACCGCGGCCTCCGGCGCCGGCGTCGGGCGTTCGAAGGGCAGCATGGAGGCGCCCTCTCCACCGGTCGCGGGTCCAGCGGAGGTTCCGATCGACTCCCTGCTCGACTGTCCCGCCGGCTGTTCCGTCGGCTGTTCCGTCGGCTGGGCAGATGCCGTCGTCAGGACGGTGCGTGGCGGCATCTGCGGCGCCGCCGACGCTGCCTGTACGTCGATGGGGCCACGTGCGTAGGTTCCCTCGCTCATGATGATCGGCTCCCTCTGCCTGCCTGATGCTGCTCTGATGGTGCTGCTGACTGGTGCTGCTCGATGCTGATGCCTCGGTGCCTGACCAGTAGACAATGTCGACACGACGACATGTGGGCGGCTCGCCGCGCGACTCTAGGTCGGTTCGGGTCGGCGCCACACACCGCCCCCTGACGCTCCGATGCCTTCCCGGACCTCGGAGCAAAAACTCAGTCGGACAGGCAGCGCAGTGCCACTGCGGCCAGCACCAGCTCGCCGGCCTCGTCGGAGGCGTCGAGGTCGGCAACGGCCTCGATCACCCAGTCGCGATCGCCGTCAGGGTCCGAGATCGTCTGGGTGACCCGCCAGATGCGGGCGGTGACGTCCTCGGTGCCGGCCGGCTCGCCGGTAGCCGGCTCGATCCGGAGCAGGTCCGGTCCGCGCGCGTCGCCATCGGTGAGCACGGTGTCGTGCTGGGCGTAGTACTCCTCGATCCCGGTGTCCCACGCAGAGCGCGTCATCACGACCTCCCGAGGTGGGTCGGTGCGATCGGCAGCGGCTCGCTCAAGCACCATCAGGCCGTCCAGGTTGTCGCGGGCGACCAGGTCGACGCGGCGCCACATGGCGTTGCGCACCATCACTCGGAACGCCCGGTCCTGCTTGGAGATGGGGCGCGGCGACGTGGGTGGCGGCTCCCCGGCGCTGAGCGCGACGTGGTCAGGGTCGGTCAGGGCCTCCCACTCGTCGAGCAGCGAGGAGTCGGTCTGACGGATCGTCTCGGCCAACCACTCCAGCAGGTCGTCCAGCTCGGGGGTCCGGTGCGCGTCGGGCACGGTCTGGCGCAGCGCGCGATAGGCATCGGTGAGATAACGCAGGACCAGCCCCTCGGAGCGGGCCAGCCCGTAGCGCGAGCAGAAGTCGGTGAAGCTCATTCCCTGCTCGTAGATCTCCCGCACCACCGACTTCGGTCCGAGCGCGTCCTCGGAGAGCCACGGGTGGCTCTGCCGATAGAGCTCGTAGGTCGCCTCCAGCAGCTCGGCGAGCGGCTGCGGCCAGGTGATCTGGTCGAGCAGAGCCATCCGCTCCTCGTACTCCAACCCGTCAGCCTTCATCTCGCCGATCGCCTCACCCCGGGCAGCGTGCTGCTGGGCGAAGAGGATCTGTCGCGGCGCATCGAGCACCGCCTCGATCACCGAGACGATGTCGAGGGTGTAGTCCTCGGACTCTGGATCGAGCACGTCGAGGGCCGCCAGCGCGAAGTGCGAGAGCGGTTGATTGAGCGCGAAGTCCGGCGGCAGGTCGACGGTCAGCACGTAGCGACGGCCGAACTCGTCGATTTCGTCCAGTCGGGTGATCGTCTGCGACTGCAGCAGGCTACGGGCCAGCAGCAAGGCTCGGCGGCTGAGTCGCAGCTGCTGCTTGCGCTGCTCGTGGTTGTCCTGGAGAAGGTGACGCAGCACCGCGAAGGCGTCCTCCTCGCGGGTGAGGACGTTGATCAGCATCGAGTTGTCGACGCGCATCCGCGACACCAGCTGCTCCGGAACCCCCGCGACCAGCTTCTCGAAGGTCTGCTCGGTCCACACGACCGTGCCCTCCGGGGGCTTGCGGAGCTGAGCCTTGCTCTTGCGCTTGGCGTTGGCGCCCGGGGCGGAGTTCTTCGCCTCGGCCTTTGCCTTGGCCTTCTCGTTCTCGATGGTGTGCTCGGGCGCTTGGACCACGACGTACCCGGCGGTGTCGAACCCGGCGCGACCCGCGCGACCGGCGATCTGGAGGAACTCGCGGGTGCGCAGGATCCGCGACTTGTTGCCGTCGTACTTGGCCAGGCCGGTGAAGAGGACGGTGCGGATCGGGACGTTGATGCCGACGCCGAGCGTGTCGGTGCCACTGATAATGGTGAGCAGGCCGGCTTGGGCGAGCTGCTCGACCGCGCGTCGGTAGCGGGGCAGCATCCCGGCGTGGTGGACGCCGATACCGCGCCGCAACAGCTTGGACAGCACCTTGCCGAATCCCGCGCCGAAGCGGAAGCCGCCGAGGTGCTCGGCGATCGCCTCCTTGTTGGCGGCGCTGAGCGCGGTGGAGATCAGCTTGTTGTTGAGCAGGTTGGTGGCCTGCTCCACGGCTTCCTTCTGCGTGAAGTGCACGACGTAGACCGGCGACTGCTTGGTCGCCACCAGCTCTTCGAGGGTCTCGGAAAGCGGGGTCAGCGCCCAGCTGAAGCTCAACGGCACCGGGCGTTCGGCGTCGTCGACGATCGCAGTCTCGCGTCCGTTGCGACGGGTGAGGTCTTCGGCGATCTCGCTGACGTCACCGAGCGTGGCCGACATCAGCACGAACTGGGCTTGGGGGAGCTCGATCAAGGGCACCTGCCAAGCCCAGCCGCGATCGGGCTCGGCGTAGAAGTGGAACTCGTCCATCACGACCAGACCCACGTCGGCGTCGCTCCCCTCACGCAACGCGATGTTGGCCAGGATCTCGGCGGTGCAGCAGATGATCGGGGCGTCCGCGTTGACCGCGGCATCTCCGGTGAGCATCCCGACCTGGTCGGCGCCGAAGACGGCGCAGAGCTCGAAGAACTTCTCGCTCACCAGCGCCTTGATCGGCGCGGTGTAGAAGGACACCCGGTCGTCGGCCAGCGCGGCCTTGTGGGCGCCGAGGGCAACCAGCGACTTGCCGGACCCGGTCGGGGTTGCGAGCACGACGTTGTTGCCGGCCAAGATCTCGAGGATGGCCTCGTCCTGGTGTGGGTAGAGCTCCAGTCCGCGGGAGGTGGCCAGGGCCGTGATGTCGTCGTAGACGGCATCGAAGTCAGTGGTGCCGGTGGACTCGCTCACGCCGCGTCTAGCCCTGGGCCCGCGGGTGGGAGGTGGCAAATACCTCGCGCAGGTTGTCGACGGTCACCAAGGTGTAGACCTGGGTGGTGGTCACCGACGCGTGCCCGAGCAGCTCCTGGACGACGCGGACGTCGGCGCCGCCGTCGAGCAGGTGGGTGGCGAAGGAGTGCCGCAGCGTGTGCGGGGAGACAGCACGGGTGACTCCCGCCCGGTCAGCTGCCTTGAGCAGCACCGCCCACGCCGACTGCCGCGAGAGTCGACCCCCCCGGGAGTTGCAGAACAACGCGCCCGCTGGAGCGCTCGTGGCACCTGAGCCGGCGCGGACGAGCTCGGACCGCCCGCGCACCAGGTAGGCGTCGACAGCATCGCGCGCGTAGGAGCCCAGCGGGACGACACGTTGCTTGCCACCCTTGCCCCGGAGCAGGACCGTGCCGTCGACCGGGTCGAGATCGTCGATGTCCAGGCCGACAGCCTCGGAGATCCGCGCGCCGGTGCCGTAGAGCACCTCGAGCAGGGCACGGTCCCGCAGGGCCAGGGTGGTGCCGGCGGCGCCGGCCGCCTCCAGGATCGACTCGACATCGCTGAGGGGCAGCGCCTTGGGAAGTCGCTTGGCGGGCGTGGGTGGCTTGACCCCCGAGGCCGGGTCGAGCTCGGTGAGCCCGTCGCTGACGGCGAACTTGTGGAACCCGCGGACCGCGACCACGGTGCGGGCCGCGGAGGCGGCTCCCAGCGCCGGGTGTTCAGCGTCGCCCTCGCGCAGGTGCACGAGGAAGGAGGCCACCGTCTCCTCGGAGATCTCCGCCAGCTCGCTCACCTCGACACTGGCGAGGAAACCGAGGTATCGGTTGAGGTCGCGACGGTAGGAGGTCAGGGTGTTGAGCGCGAGGCCCTTCTCCACGGTGAGGTGGTCGAGGTAGGTGCGTACCGCACGGACCAGCGGCTCCCGCGTCGGTGGCGTCATGGTGGTCGGTGTCACGGAGTCCTTAGGAAGCCAGGACGGCGTCCAGCGACAACGCCTCGAGGCCGACAGCTGCGCCGACGGGAGCGTTGGTCAGGTCACCGGCGTGGGTGTTGAGGCCGAGAGCGAGGTTGCGGTCGTCCCGACACGCCTGTAGCCATCCCTTGTCGGCCAGGGCGACCGTGTAAGGCAAAGTCGCGTTGGTCAGCGCGTACGTCGACGTGTTCGGCACCGCGCCGGGCATGTTGGCCACGCAGTAGAAGATCGAGTCGTGCACCTGGTAGATCGGGTCGTCGTGCGTCGTGGCGTGGGTGTCCTCGAAGCACCCGCCCTGATCGACGGCGATGTCGACCAGCACCGAGCCGGGCTTCATCGCAGCGACCAGGTCGTTCGAGATGAGCTTGGGGGCGGCCGCGCCGGGGATCAGCACCGCGCCGATGACCATGTCAGCCTCCAGCACGTGCTGCTGGATGGCCAGCTTGGACGAAGCCAGGCCGTGGACTCGGTTGTTGTAGCGCCAGAACGACATCCTCAGCTTGTCGAGGTCCGTGTCGAGCAGGGTGACGTCGGCACCCATGCCGAGCGCGATGTTCGCGGCGTTCTGCCCCGACACACCGGCGCCGATGATGACGACCTTCGCGTTGGCGACACCGCCGACTCCGCCCAGCAGGACCCCGCGCCCACCCTTGGCCTTGAGCAGCGAGTGTGCACCGACCTGGGGTGCCAAGCAGCCGGCGACCTCCGACATCGGGTACAGCAGGGGCAGCCCGCCCGAGGGCAGCTGCACGGTCTCGTAGGCGATCGCCGTCACCTTGCGCTTGAGGAGCTCCTCGGTGAGGGGCTTGTCCGCGGCCAGGTGGAGGTAGGTGAAGAGGGTGACTCCCTCGCGCATGAGCGCGTACTCCGAGGCAACCGGCTCCTTGACCTTCAGCACCATGTCGATGCCACCGCCGGTGCCCCAGGCGGACTCGGCGTCGGACACGATCGTGGCACCCGCGGCGACGTAGTCCTCGTCCGGCACGGCCGAGCCGGCCCCGGCCCCGGTCTGAACGAAGACCTCGTGCCCGCGGTCCGTCAGCTCGTGGACCCCGATGGGGGTGATCGCCACCCGGTACTCATGGTTCTTGACTTCCTTGGGGATGCCGATCTTCACGCTTTCTCCTCTTGCTGGGCGGCGCCGCTGGTGGCCGGTGTCGACCCTATCCTCACGTGCTGACCGTCTCCTCCTGCGCCACGAGCGCGTCCACCTGCTCGACCGACGGCGCTGCCCCGAGCGCCTCGAAGGCGTCGCGCGCGCTCACCAGCATCGGATGGGCCTCGGCTGTGCGGCGT
>JBAVCA010000092.1:0-19121 GCA_049586475.1 Nocardioides sp. | reverse complement strand
TGATCCACGACCTGGAAGGCGCCCCGGTCCACGCCGGCCTGGTGGCCGGGGACGACGTGCACGCCGGCGGGGGTTGGCCCTTCGTGCTCAGCGACCTCAAGTCCCTGCTCGAGACCGGTCGCGCGCTGACGACCTCGGGCTGATCGCCGCCGGCGGCCGTCAACGAAGCGCAGATGATGGAGGAACCAGATGAACGACATCGCCGCACTCGAGAGCACCGAGAACGCCCGCTTGGTGAGCACGCTCGACGAGCTGGACGAGGCCAGGTGGAGTGCTCCGAGCTTGTGTGACGGTTGGCAGGTCCGCCACGTGGTGACCCACCTCTTGATGCCCTACGAGCTGTCGGTCCCGCGGTTCCTGCTCAAGATGACGCTGGCGCGATTCGACTTCGACACCCTCGCCGCACGCTGGCCGCACCAGGAGACCCGCTCGCGTGAGCAGCTGCTCTCGGCCCTGCGTGCCACCCCTCGGCAACGCTTCGGCGTCCCAGGGTCACCACCCGAAGCACCGCTGAGCCATCTGGTGATCCACGCCGAGGACATCTACCGGCCCCTGGGCCTGCCCCGAGGCCCGAGTGCGGCGGCCGCGAAGGTTGTTCTCGACCAGCAGACCAGCCCTCGGTTCCGCAAGACGGTCCCCAAGGGGCTCCTGGACGGACTTGCCTACCGTGCCACGGACACCGACTGGTCCTTCGGCACGGGCCGCGGCGTGACCGGCCCCGCCGCAGCCTTGATCACGACCCTCGCCGGTCGCACTGCAGCCCTGGACGAGCTCGCCGGGACCGGCGCCGACGACGTCCGCGCTCGCCTGCGAACCGTGTAGAGCGAGGACGTCGACTCAGCGGTAGTTGGTGAACTGCACTGCGAACTCGAAGTCCTGGCCCTTGACGAGCGCCTGCACGGCCTGCAGGTCGTCGCGCTTCTTGGACGAGACCCGCAGCTCGTCACCCTGGATCTGGGCCTTGACGCCCTTAGGGCCCTCGTCCCGAATCAGCTTGGAGACCTTCTTGGCGTCCTCCGAGCTGATGCCCTCCTTGAGGGCGATCGTGATCTTGCTCTGCTGGCCCGACTGACGGGGCTCGGAGGCATCAAGGATCTTCAGGCTCTGCTGCCGCTTGATCAGCTTGTCCTTGAAGAGGTCCAGGACCGCACTTGCCCGGTCGTCGGCGGAAGCGCTGATCTCGATGGCCTCGTCGCCCTGCCACTCGATGCTCGCGCCGGTCCCCTTGAAGTCGAACCGGGTCGCGATCTCCCTCGCGGTCTGGCCGAGGGCGTTGTCTACCTCTTGACGGTCGATCTTGCTCACGATGTCGAAGGACGAGTCGCCCATGGGTGTGCTCCTGTTGCTCGGTAGCGATTCTGGAATCAGGTACGGCCTACGCTATTGTTTCGCCTCGTTGCCGCACGGCCAAGCCGGCCATCATGTGTAGCGACAAACCTGGCAGGTTGCCCGAGCGGCCAAAGGGAGCTGACTGTAAATCAGCCGGCACAGCCTACGCTGGTTCGAATCCAGCACCTGCCACTGAAGCCGCGTGACCGCGACCCGGTCCGCGGCTTCGATCATTTCGAGAAGAGTTGTCCCGGAAAGCAATCCAGACGCCCCCTGGCCCCGGACAAAGTGTGACGTGGCTCAAGTCGGAGCCGCGCCACACTCCTGGAAGGCACCCTCATGATCTCTCGCATGAAACGTCCCAGCGCGCCGATGGTGATCTCCGTCGCGGCCCTGGTCGTGGCACTCGGCGGCACGTCCTACGCCGCCGCCAAGATCGACACGAAGGACATCGCCAACGGCGCCGTGACCTCGGCCAAGGTCGAGAACGGCACCATCAAGACCAAGGACCTGTCCGCCGGTGCGCGCGGTCTCGACGGTTCCGATGGTGCAGACGGCGCTGACGGGGCCGACGGCGTCGGGCGTTGGGCCCTGGTCGAGACGGACAACACCACGAACACCACGACGATCGTGTCGCAGTCCGGCGGTTTCTCCCTCGTGGCCGCCTACCCGGTACTGCCCAACACAGCGGTCGACCCGGCTCCCAGCAACGCGCTGCGCGCGAACGGCAACGTCTACATCGACTCGGGTGAGGACCTGGCCGACAACGGCATCGTGGCCTCGATCGCGCTGCAGAACACGAAGGACCTCGATGGCGGCGGGATGGGTGGCCGGACCGCTGGTTCGGACGCCAACGCTGAGTTCTCCGGTGAGGTCACGGTCAGCCGTTGCAACTTCCCCGGCGCCGTCGGGATCCCGACCAACTGCGCTCCGACCGACGCGCAGAACGCCACCAGCTTCGTCGTGAGCCCTCGCAACAGCGACGGCTCCGTCACCACCGACGGGTTCCGCAAGCGCTTCTACGTGGTCATCACCAACTGACCTCCGGCTCGACGCCGAGTCACTACCGCACGCGAGTACCCCAACGGGTGCCGATCACTGCCAGTGGTCGGCACTCGTTCGGCATTCGGATGCGGACCGGGCCCTCGATCACCCCGTCCGGCGCAGCCAGAACACCGGGATCACCCGGGTGGTCCGCTCCTCGTACTTCGCGAAGTTCGGCCAGGTCTGGAGCATCGCGGTCCATGCCGCAGCGCGCTCCGCGCCGTCCAGCTCGCGCCAGGACACCTGGTGTGCATCGCCGTCGACGACGATGTCGGCCGTCGAGCATGCCCGGAGGTTGCCGACCCACAGCGGGACGGTGGGGCCGCCGAAGTAGGAGCCCGCCACCAACCAACCGCCCTGGTACGGCACGCACAGCAGGGGGGTGGTGCGAGGAATGCCGCTCTTGCGTCCGTCCACCGTGAGAGCCAGGTTGGGCAGCCCAGCGATGTCGAGGACCGTCACCCGGCCCCGCGTCACTCGCTGCAGCCGGGTGTCGACCCACACGATCTGCGGGAGCAGCTTCGGCATCCAGGAGATGGCGCCGATCCGGATGGCGATCGGTGTGAGAAGACCCATGGGTCGATCGTAGGGACTCGCCGCGACCCCTGTCGGTGGTGCGTGCGATCCTCGCCGGATGAGCGAGCGCGCCGCCCATCTGCTCACCCGTGCCGAGGCCTGCCGGGTGGCGGTCCACGCTGCCTCCCTCGCCGCCGAGGCGCCCGTCGATCTGCTCGACGCAGCCCGACGACTCACGATGCTCCCCCTGGACCGGACCCGCGCGGTCGCGCCGGCAGCCGACCTCGTCCTGTTCTCGCGGCTCGGCGGCGCCTACAGCCTGGGGGACCTCGACGCGGCGGTCGCTGCCCAGCAAGTGGTCGAGGTCGGCGGTGCCCTGCGGCCGGTCGAGCACGCCACCTGGTACCGGGCCGAGATGGCAGCCTGGCCCACCCCCGGCGTGTGGAAAGACTGGCACCACCAGCTGCACGACTGGATGGAGGCCAACCAGGCCGCTCGGCTCGACGTCCTCGAGCGGCTGCGCCAGGACGGGCCGTTGGCCGTGAGCGCCTTGCCCGACACCTGCCAGACGCCCTGGCGCTCCACCGGCTGGAACGACGGCAAGAACGTTCGGATGCTCGTCTCCCAGCTGGTGCAACGCGGGGAGGTCGCCGTCGCCGGCCGCGATGACCGCGGACGCACCTACGACCTCGCCGAGAGGGTCTACCTCGATGAGCCGGTGCCCGAGCTCACTGAGGCTCAAGTCGAGCTCGACCGCCGGCGGCTCGGGGCGTTCGGCGTGGCGCGCGCGGGCGACGTGTACCAGCAGGGCGAGCCGGTGGGTGGAGGCCAGGCCGGGGAGCCGGCCGTCGTCGAAGGTGTGCGCGGGCGCTGGCGCGTCGATCCCGAAGCGCTGGCCGCCCTCAGCGACTACCCGGAGGGAACGGAGCGCACCGCCCTGCTGTCCCCGTTCGACGTGCTGCTGCACGACCGCAGACGGATGGCAGACCTGCTCGGCTTCGACTATGCGCTGGAGATGTTCAAGCCCCGGGCGAAGCGACGATGGGGCTACTACGCGCTGCCGATCCTGCACGGACACCGGTTGGTGGGCAAGGTCGACGTGACCGCTGACCTCGAGGCCGGTGAGCTGTTGCTGCACGCCGTGCACCGGGACGAGCCGTTCTCCGCCTCGCTGGAGGAGTCGGTCGAGGGTTGTCTTGCTGACCTGGCTCGCTGGCTCGGAGTGGTGGTCGTGGTCTCCCCGCACCGCTGAGCACGGTGCCGCGAGGTGCAGCCCTGGTGCTAGGGCGGATCGGCCTGGCTCGCCGCGATCGCTGGCTCGATGCGGCCCACGACCTCACCCAGGGTGATCCGAGCGCCGCCGATCCCGGGGGCGGAGTAGCGCAGCACCACGACCGAGCCGTCCTCGAGGAAACGTTCCCCGGCGTACAGCTCGAGCAGTGAGCCCACCTCGTCAGCGCCGGAGCCGCTGATGGTTCCCGAGCCGAACAGGTCACCGGTCCGTAGCGATGCGCCGTTGCTGCTCAGGTGGGCCAGCATCTGCGCGGGTCCCCAATAGGTCGAGCGATACGACGGCCGGCTGACGACCTCGCCATCGATCTCGATCTCGACCGCGATGTCGAGGCCGCGCGAGGTGTCCGGGGCCAGGTAGTCGGCGGGACGAGGCTCCTGCCTGGGCAGGTCGCACCAAGCGGCGTCGAGGGCGGCCAGCGGGGTCACCCAGTGCGAGATGGTGGTCGCGAACGACTTGCCCAGGAAGGGCCCGAGCGGTACGTACTCCCACGTCTGGAGGTCGCGCGCCGACCAGTCGTTGAGACCCACGACCCCGAAGACGTGCTCGGCCATGGCGTCGGCGCTCACCGGCACGCCCAGCGGCGACCCGCGGCCGACGACGAAGCCGAGCTCTGCCTCCAGGTCGAGCCGTCGCGTCGGCCCCACGTCGCCGGGTCCGCGCTGGCCCCCAGGGCGTACGACTGGCGTGCCGGAGGCCACCACCGTGCCGGCGCGACCGTGGTAGCCGACCGGCAGGTGCTTCCAGTTCGGCAGGAGCGCGTCGCCGTCGGGCCGGAAGAGTCGACCGACATTGGTGGCGTGGTGCTCGGAGGCGTAGAAGTCCACGTAGTCGGCGACCTCGAACGGCAGGTGCAGGGCCACCTCGGACAACGGGACCAGGGTGGCTCCCGAGGCGTCGTCCTCGAGCAACGCGACCGCCTCGGCGCGCACCTCGCGCCAGATCGTCGGGCCGAGGGCGAGGAACGGGTTGAGCGAGGCGGCAGCGAGCTCGGAGCGGCCGGTCTCGAACGCCAGGTCGAGCACCGCGTCGCCGTAGCGGACGCCTACCCGCGGGGCTCCGTCGCCGACCGAGAAGACGCCGTAGGGCAGGTGGTCGAGGCCGAACCCGGACCCGCTCATGGCAGCTGCTCCAGCTGCTCGAGGGCGGAGTCGGTGTCGTCGGTGGCCCAGCTGTGGACCCAGCGTCGGGCAGCTGCCAGGTCGGACTCGTCGCCCCAGAGCCGAGCGGTCGTGGTGAGGGTGGCCACCGCCTGCTCGACTGTGCCGCCCACGAAGGAGACCGCGGTCTCGCGGTCGAGGGCCGCATCGATCCACGGCTCGAGGTCGACGGAGCCCAGCGTGAGCGCGACCACCCACTCCGCGGCGGCGATCTCGTCCAGCGCGGCCAGCCAGACCGGCGTCAGTTCTCCGGAGACCCGCACGTGCACGACGGTGTCCTCGACGAGGTAGCCCTCCGCGAGGACGCCATCGAAGGCCGCCACCAGGCGCCGGACGTTGCCGGCCGGGTCGTCGAGGTCGCGCACGGTGAGGTCGAGGGCACTCACCTCCAAGCCGTGCGTGCGGCAGTAAGCCGCGGGACCGGCGATCTGTCCAGCACCTCCGGTCACGACCAGGCGCAGGTCGCCGCGGTAGCCGCGCAAAGCCGGCAGGTCCTCGTCGCGCACCACGCGATCCCCACGCGAGGGCGAGGTGCGATGCGTCGAGCCGGCGGGACCTTCGCCCAGCGGACCCGAGTCGTCGACGAAGCGGTGCCACACCTCACGAGTCACCATGGAGACACCACCGAAATCCTCACGGGGATAGTGTCCCAGGCATGGCGCACTACCGACGGCTCGGCACTGTCCCACCGACACGACACACCCAGCACCGCGACCCCGACGGCGCCCTCTACTACGAGGAGCTGATGGGGGAGGAGGGCTTCTCCTCGGACTCCTCCCTGCTCTACCACCGGGGCGTCCCTTCGGCGATCACGGCCTCGGAGGTCTGGCAGCTGCCCGACCAGGTGCGGATCCCCAACCACCCGCTGAAACCGCGCCACCTCAAGCTCCACCAGCTCTCCACGGGCACTGACGCGGTGCTCGATCGTCGGGTCCTGCTCGGTAACAACGACGTCCGGATCTCCTACGTCGTGACCGGCGAGGTGGCCTCGCCGCTCTACCGCAACGCGATCGGCGACGAGTGCGTCTACGTCGAGTCCGGCGCCGGCACCGTCGAGACCGTCTTCGGGGTGCTGACCTACCGCTCCGGCGACTACGTGATCATTCCGCGGGCCACGACGCACCGGTGGGTCCCCGCGACCTCCTCCCAGCTGTACGCCATCGAGGCCAACTCTCACCTCGCTCCGCCCAAGCGCTACCTCTCGCGCTACGGCCAGCTCCTCGAGCACGCGCCCTACTGCGAGCGCGACCTGCACGGACCGACCGACGTCCACGTCGTCCGAGGCGGGGATGACGGAGGGGCCGACTCCGGAGCCGGCGGTATCGACGTCCACGTCAAGCACCGCGCGCAGGGCCAGGTGGTCGGGACCCGGCTCACCTATGCCACGCACCCGTTCGACGTCGTCGGCTGGGACGGCTGTCTCTATCCCTACACGTTCAACATCGACGACTACATGCCGATCACGGGCAAGGTGCACCAACCGCCCCCCGTGCACCAGGTCTTCGAGGGTCACAACTTCGTGATCTGCAACTTCCTGCCGCGCAAGGTCGACTACCACCCCCTGGCGATACCGGTGCCCTACTACCACTCGAACGTCGACAGCGACGAGGTCATGTTCTACGTCGGCGGCGACTACGAGGCTCGCAAGGGCTCCGGGATCGGACTGGGTTCGATCTCGCTGCACCCGGGTGGTCATGCGCACGGCCCGCAACCGGAAGCGATCGAGGCGTCCCTCGGCGCCGAGCGCTTCGATGAGTCGGCGGTCATGGTCGACACCTTTGCCGCGTTGGAGCTCGGTGAGGGCGGCCTCGCTTGCGAGGACCCGGCGTACGCGTGGACGTGGGCGCGGGACGCAACGTGGCCGGGGCAGGACTCGTAGAGGTGTTGGTGGGTCAGGCGCCAGAGTGCCGAGACGGACTCACGGCGCAGGAAGGTGCCCGGGGCGTCATCATGCCGGAGGTGGACGACCTGAGGTTCGCGGCTTGAGAGCGCTGATCGGCGAGGACGGGCTCGCCCGCTGCCCCTGGGCGGGCACGTCGCCCGGTCTGATGCGCGACTACCACGACCAGGAATGGGGTCGGCGCGTGCACGGTGAGTCCGCCTACCTCGAGCGCCTCACCTTGGAGGCCTTCCAGTCGGGCCTGTCGTGGGCAACGATCCTGCGCAAGCGAGAGGCCTTCCGGGAGGTCTTCTGCGGCTTCGACGCTGACCTGGTCTCGGCGTTCGAGGAGCGCGATCAAGCCCGGTTGCTCGCCGACGCACGGATCGTGCGCAACCGACTGAAAGTTGCGGCTGCGGTCACCAACGCCCGGGCCACGGTGGCGCTACGGGAGCGTGAGGGGCTGAGTGCCCTGGTGAGGTCCTTCACGCCGGACGTGGCGCCGGCACCCGACGACACCGACCTGGTGGCGACGACCTCCCCGGAGTCCGTCGCGTTGTCTCGGCAGCTCAAGCGGCGCGGGTTCGTCTTCGTGGGACCCACCACCATGCATGCCCTGATGGAGGCGATCGGGCTCTTCGACCCACACCTGGTCGGCTGTCACTCCCGGGGTGCCCGATGACGTGGGCGGCCCGACGAGAACTTGGGTAGGTTCGCCGCCATGAGCGAGCTGCGCCAGGTGAGTGCCGTGACCGATGACGCCCTGGGCGACCACGACGCGGTGGGACTGGTGGAAGCGCTGCACGCGCGGGAGGTGTCGGTGCCCGAGGTCGTCGAGGCCGCGATCGCCCGGGTGCAGGTGGTGGACCCCGAGCTCAACGCGATGGTGTTCCGCGCCTTCGACCGGGCGCGCAAGCAGGCAGCGGCGCCGCGCGACGGGTACTTCGCCGGGGTGCCGACCGTGCTCAAGGACAACGTCGCGGTGGCCGGGATGCCGACCCAGGACGGGGCCGACGCGTGGGAGCCGCGCGCCGAGAGGTCGGACGGCGACTTCGCTCGGATGTACCTCGCCACCGGTGTGGTCCCGCTGGGCAAGAGCCGCCTCTCCGAGTACGGCTTCTCGGCGAGCGCCGAGCACCCACGGCTGGGGCCGGTGCGCTCCCCGTGGTCGACCGCCCACGTCGCCGGGGCGTCCTCGGCCGGCTCTGCCGCCCTGGTGGCCTCGGGTGCGCTGCCGATGGCGCACGCCAACGACGGCGGCGGGTCGATCCGGATCCCGGCGGCCGTCAACGGCCTGGTGGGGCTCAAGGCCACCCGGGATCGGATCGCCCAGGACCAGCAGATGAGGCAGATGCCGGTACGCATCGTGGTCGACGGGGTGGTGACCCGCTCCGTGCGCGACACCGCAGCCTTCGTCCGTGAGGCCGAGCACGTCTACCGCAACCTGGCGCTACCGCCGGTAGGCGACATCACCCGACCCGGGCGCAAGCGGCTTCGCATCGGTTTCACCACCGGTGGGGTCGGGGTGGACGCCTCGCCGGAGGTCGCGTCGCTGACGATGGACGTGGTCGCGAAGCTGGAGGAGCTGGGTCACACCGCCGAGCAGGTGTCGCCCCCGGTGGACGCTCAGTTCCGCGAGGACTTCCTGCTCTACTGGGCGCTGCTGGCGCTCACGATGGTCCGCACCGGGAAGCTCGCCCACGGCCGCTCGTGGGATCGCAGCAAGCTGGACAACCTCACCCTCGGCCTGGCTCGACATGCCTCCCGCAACCTGCACCGGCTGCCGGGAACGATCCGCCGCCTGCGGCGCGCACCGCACGTCTCAGCGGAGTTCCACGCCTCCTACGACGTCGTCCTCACCCCGGTGCTGGCCGCCCAGACTCCGTTGGTCGGACACCTCGATCCCGCCCAGGACTACGAGACGATCATCGCCCGGCTCCAGGAGTGGGTGGCCTTCACCCCGCTGCAGAACGTGACCGGCGCCCCGGCCATCTCGCTGCCGCTCTGCCGCACCGCGGCCGGGTTGCCGCAGGGGATGATGTTCGGCGCCGGCGCCGGTCATGAGGCGGTGCTGCTCGAGCTGGCCTACGAGCTCGAGGAGGCGTGCGGATTCGCGCAGCTCGGTGACCGGTCGCCCTGATCGCCGTGCAGACGTCGCGCCTCAGCGCCGGCTCACCAGCAACGCCTGCGCCGAGCGGGCCACCAGGCCGAGCTCGTCGAAGACTGCCGAGGTCGCGATGCCGACCGAGCCTGGGCCGAGAGTGGTGTCGGCATCCAGGCAGAGCCATTCGCCGACCGGGGGACGCAGGACGTGGACGGTGAGGTCGGTGTTGAGGAAGCCCCAGTCGGCGACGTCCAGCGCGGACCCGACGCCCGAGGCGGAGTCGGCGCACGTGAGCAGCCGTTGGACCGGCGACATCAGCTGAGAATCGACCAGGTCGGGGGAGCGCATCCACACGACGGCGCGTCCCGGCTCGTCGACGGCCCCGATGACCCAGCGCCACTCGATCGCGTCGAGGTAGCCGCCGGACAAGGTCGCCGGGTGCTCGTGCGGGACGCCGTCGTCGGGGCCGTGGGTGAGGGCGCCGGACGGCTCTACGGGCCCGCGGGAGGACGCCGGGAAGAGCCAGGCCTGCGCGGTCGCCACCACCCGGTCGCGGGCCACGTCGACCAGCTCGGCGCGGGCCAGGCGGACCGAGCGCCCAGGTCGCAGGACGTACGCCGAGACGCGAAGCGGCGACAGGGGTACCGGGCCCCACAGCTCCACGGTGAACCGACCCACCACCGCGGCCTGGGCTTCCTCGAGCGACTCGATCGCCCAGGCGAGGAGGGCAGCCGGGGGGCCGCCGTGCTGAGCCTCGGAGGTCCACGGTCCGGCTGTCGCCGAGGTCGGGTCGACCACCGCCGAGACGCCTCCGGGGATCCCGTGCACCGCTTCGATGAGCCCGTAGAACGGACCTCCTCGGGTCGATTTCACCATTCCCCTACCCCCTGTGTATCGTTTCGGCGCGTTGCCCCTTTAGCTCAGTCGGCAGAGCGTCTCCATGGTAAGGAGAAGGTCTACGGTTCGATTCCGTAAAGGGGCTCTGGGTGTGATCCGACCGGAGTCACCACCACATCCTGGCGGGGTAGCTCAGGTGGTTAGAGCACACGACTCATAATCGTGGTGTCGCGGGTTCGAGTCCCGCTCCCGCTACCGCACCGACGTACAATCTGATCTACCCGGCCCTGTCTGATCGTCAGGACCAGTCAACCGCAGCAACTCAAAGGACTTCCCGTGGCCAGCAAGAGCTCCGATGTTCGCCCCAAGATCACGCTCGCGTGCGTGGACTGCAAGGAGCGGAACTACATCACCAAGAAGAACCGTCGCAACAACCCCGACCGCATGGAGATGGCGAAGTTCTGCCCGCGCTGCCGCACCCACAAGGCGCACCGCGAGACTCGCTGATCCTGTCGTCGGCACCTGCCGACGCCCCTGCCGAGCCCGTCCCCTCCGGGGGTCGGGCTCGTCTGCGTCGTCGCGGCTCCACCGCTGCGTTAGGTTCGTCAGGTGGACGACTCCATCATCGGCCGGACCTATCCGCCAACACCCCCCTACGAGGTCACCCGGGAGTCGGTGGCCGGCTTTGCCGCCAGCCTCGGCCAGGACTACGACGGCGGACCGGCACCACTGACCTTCCCGATCGTCCCGGCCTTCACGGCGATGATGGGTTTCCTCGCCGCCGAGAAGATCGACCTGGCGCGGGTTGTCCACGGCGAGCAGAACTTCTCCTACCAGCGCCCGGTCGTGGCCGGAGACCGGCTCAGCGTCTCCCTCACGGTCGAGACTCTGCGTCAGATCGGCGGCAACGACATCGTGGGCACGACCAGCGCCGTCACGGACGCCTCAGGTTCGCTGGTCTGCACCGCCACCGCCACCCTGGTGCACCGTGGAGCGGCAGGGGAGAAGAAGTGACGAGCATCGACCTGGAGCCACGCAGCTACCGGGTGACGCGCGAGGACCTGATGGCCTACGCGGCCGCGAGCGGCGATCAGAACCCGATCCATCAGGACCCTGACATCGCGCGGAGCGTCGGGCTGCCTGGCGTCATCGCGCACGGCATGTTCACCCTCGCACTGGTCGGGCGCTACCTCGAAGAGTGCGGGGTGCCCGTCGACGACGTCGCCGAGCTGGGGGGGAAGTTCGTCAAGCCGGTCGTGGTACCGGCCGCGGGCGCCGAGGTGACCATGCTCGGTGCCCTGCGTGGGCACCACGACCAGGCGGGCGACCGGAGGACGATCTCGGTCGAGGTCGTCTGCGACGGCGTCAAGGTCTTCGGTCCTCGAGGCGCTCGGGTCCGGCTCCGTGACTGACCGGGCAGGCGCGTCTGATCACCTGGCGGTGCACACCACCCTCCGCCTCGGTGGCCCGGCGAGACGTCTGGTGAGCGTCGATTCGGAGGTCGAGCTGGTGGCCGCGGTGCGTGCGGCCGACGAGGCCGGCGAGCCGGTGCTCGTGCTCGGGGGCGGGAGCAACCTCGTGGTCGCCGACGCCGGCTACGACGGCACCGTGATCAAGGTCGCCACCAGGGGAGTAAGTGCCGACGTCGAGGAGGCCGAGCAGGGCTGCGGGGGAGCGTTGGTCACCGTCGCCGCCGGAGAGCCGTGGGACGCCCTGGTGGCAACCGCTGTCAGTCGTGGCTGGGTCGGGTTGGAAGCGCTCTCCGGGATCCCCGGGCTCACCGGCGCCACACCGATCCAGAACGTCGGCGCCTACGGCCAGGAGGTCGCCCAGACGATCGCCCGGGTGCGGGTCTGGGACCGCCGTGCGGGTGCCGTGCGCACCGTCGCGGCTGCTGACTGTGGCTTCGGCTACCGGCACTCGCGCTTCAAGGCCGAGCCCGGCCGTCACGTCGTTCTCGACGTGACCTTCCAGCTGCGTCAGGGCGCGCTCTCGGCGCCGGTCAGGTACGCCGAGCTCGCCCGGATGCTCGGGATCGAGGTAGGGGAGCGAGCCCCGCTCGCCGAGGTCCGGGCGGTGGTGCTGGCCCTGCGTGGCGCCAAGGGAATGGTTCTCGATGCCGAGGACCACGACACCTGGAGCGCCGGGTCGTTCTTCACCAACCCCCTGGTGCGCGCCGGTGAGGTGCCCGAGGGCGCTCCGACCTGGCCGCAGGACGACGACCTGGTCAAGACCAGCGCCGCTTGGCTCATCGAGCACGCCGGCTTCACCAAGGGCCACGTGGCGGCGTTGGCCGGTGACCGCGTCTCACTGTCGACGAAGCACACGCTCGCGGTGACGAACCGCGGTGGTGCGACCACCGAGGAGCTGTTGCGCCTGGCCCGCGTGGTGCGCGACGGGGTCGAGGCGGCGTACGGCATCCGGCTGGTCAGCGAACCCGTCCTCGTCGGCTGCGAGCTCTAGAGGTCCGACCGTTCCGGGCCGGCCAACCAGACCTCGATGTCGGCGAGCGCGGCGTCTCGCAGCTCAGCTGGCGCTCGGGAGGCGCGCAGCGACATCCGCCCCAGCTCGGCCAACGTCTCGTCGCTCAGCTCGTGGGCTGCACGCATCGTGGCGTACTGCCCTGCCAGCCGGGAGCCGAAGAGGAGCGGGTCGTCGGCACCGAGAGCGACAGTGGCTCCCGCCTCGAGCAGGGTCGGCAACGGCACCGAGGTGAGGTCGGAGTAGACCCCCAGCGCGACGTTGGAGACCGGGCACACCTCCAGGGCGACACCGGCGTCGACGATCCTGGCCAGCAGATCAGGATCCTCGGCGGTGCGGATGCCGTGTCCGAGCCGGTCCGCGCCCAGCTCGTCCAGACAGACTCTCACGTGCTCGGGCCCGCGCAGTTCGCCGCCGTGCGGGACCAGGGCGAGCCCAGCTCGTTCGGCGATCACGAAGGCGCCGGCGAAGTCGCTGGTGCGGCCGCGCCGTTCGTCGTTGGAGAGGCCGAAGCCCACGACACCGCGATCGGCGTACTGCGCCGCCAGGCGTGCGAGCGTGCGCGCATCGAGCGGGTGGCGCGTGCGGTTGGCGGCGATGACGAGCCCGATACCCAGCCCCGTGCGCGACGCGGCGTCGGCCACCGCGTCGAGGACGAGATCGGTGAACGCGGTGATGCCGCCGAAGCGTGCGGCGTAACCGCTGGGGTCGACTTGGATCTCCAGCCAGCGTCCACCGTCGCGGACGTCGTCCTCGGCGGCCTCGAGCACCAGGCGTCGCACGTCGTCCTCGGTGCGCAGCACCGAGCGGGCGACGTCGTAGAGACGCTGGAAACGGAACCAACCCTTCTCGTCAGCTGCGCTGAGCCGCGGCGGCCACTGGCTGACCAGGGCATCGGGCAGGGAGATCTCGTCGCGCTCGGCGAGCTCGAGAAGCGTCTGGTGACGCATCGATCCGGTGAAGTGCAGGTGCAGATGCGCCTTGGGGAGCGTGTGGAGGTCCCTCATCGCACCCATCGTAGGCCGGCTGGCGGGGCGGGACCCGACGCCGCCGTGAAGGCCTGGTCCGGGACCCGCGTGGAGGGGGGCGTTTTGGACCTGCGCTTCCTGTTGGTCGTAGACTCCGGTGTTGGTGGATCTCCCCCATGCTTTGCCGTGCCCTCGTGCAGTCCACGAGTGCCGATCGAGGCTGGTGGCGGATCGACGAAGGGCACTAGCTCAACTGGTAGAGCATCGGTCTCCAAAACCGAAGGTTGGGGGTTCAAGTCCCTCGTGCCCTGCACGAAATTTCAGCACCATCCAGCAGCACGACCCAACGTCGAGAGGTAAAAGCGTGTCGGACAGCAGCGCGGTACGCGGGGGCCGGGACGACAGATCCGGCGATGCGCCGAAGCGGACGAGCACCTCGACGTTCCTGCGCCAGGTCGTCGCCGAGCTCCGTAAGGTGGTCTGGCCGACCCAAGAGCAGCTGGTCACCTACTTCACGGTCGTCATGTTCTTCGTGATCGTGATGATGGCGATCATCTCCGGCCTGGACCTGGCCTTCGGCAAGCTGGCCTTCGCCATCTTCGCCGGCGGCGACAACATCTGACCCCACTCGCGGACCGGTCCCCAGCACCCCAGGACCGGCCGAGCGAGCCATATCCTTCGCAGCAGCCAATCGATGGAGCAACACGTGTCTGAGCAGTACCCCGAGTCGCCCGAGTCCGCGGAGACCACTGACGTGCCCGAGATGTCCGACGACGTCGTCGAGGCCACCGAGGGCGCGGCCGAAGGCACTGCCCCCACCGCGGCCGACACCGACGACGACCCGATCGACGACGCGCTGGACCCGGAGCTGGACCCCACCGCCGAGCCTGTCGAGGACCTCGTCGCGCTCGACGCCGAGGCCGAGGCCGACACCGAGGACGACGAGCCTGCTGACGAGGACCCCTTGGAGGCGTTCCGCCGCGAGCTGTGGGCGAAGCCGGGTGACTGGTACGTCGTCCACACGTACTCAGGCATGGAGAACCGGGTGAAGTCGAACCTGGAGAACCGCATCGTCTCGCTCAACATGGAGGACTACATCCACGAGATCGTGGTCCCCATCGAGGACATCGTCGAGATCAAGAACGGGCAGCGCCGGACTCGCAAGAAGCCCTCGCTGCCCGGCTACGTCCTGGTGCGGATGGACCTGACGGACGAGTCCTGGTCGACCGTGCGGCACACGCCCTCGGTGACCGGCTTCGTCGGCAACAGCCACCAGCCGGTACCGCTCAGCATGGACGAGGTCGAGAACATGCTGGCGCCCGAGGTGCAGGCTGCCGCCGAGGTGGCCGCTGCCGCCGCCGGGGCCCCGTCGCCCTCAGGTGGCACCGTGTCGGGCAAGAAGCAGGTCGAGGTCGCCGACTTCGACATCTCCGACTCCGTCATGGTCGTCGACGGCCCCTTCGCGACGCTGCACGCCACGATCACCGAGATCAACGCCGAGTCGCAGCGGGTCAAGGCGCTCGTCGAGATCTTCGGTCGCGAGACCCCGGTCGAGCTGAGCTTCAACCAGATCCAGCGGGTCTGAGGCACGCCGATCTCGCACTGACCGACGTCGGTGCGATTTCGCTTAGCGCCAGCCACAGTCCAGACTTACCCGAGCAACACCCAGTGGCAGGGGGCGACGTGCGCCCTCGTCATGACCACAGATCGAAAGAGAGATAGAGAATGCCTCCGAAGAAGAAGATCGCTGCGCTGGTCAAGGTGCAGCTGCAGGCCGGTGCCGCTACGCCGGCCCCGCCCGTCGGTACCGCCCTCGGACCGCACGGCGTGAACATCATGGACTTCTGCAAGGCCTACAACGCCCAGACCGAGTCCATGCGTGGCAACGTCATCCCCGTCGAGATCACCATCTTCGAGGACCGGTCGTTCACCTTCATCACCAAGACGCCGCCTGCGGCCGAGCTGATCAAGAAGGCCGCCGGTCTCCAGAAGGGTTCGGGTGTCCCGCACTCGGAGAAGGTCGGCAAGCTGACCAAGGACCAGGTGCGCGAGATCGCGACCACCAAGCTTCCTGACCTCAACGCCAACGACATCGATGCCGCGATGAAGATCGTGGAGGGCACCGCCCGCTCGATGGGCGTCACGACCGACTGACCGCGCTCGGGACCCGTTCCGAGCACGCGCACCACACCAGCACCTGTGGCAGAGCCGCGCTGGCTCACAACGACCACATCTTCGGTTCAACAGAAAGAAGAACTCCCATGCAGCGCAGCAAGACGTACCGCGCGGCGACCGAGACGTTCGATCAGGACGAGCTCCACGCCCCGCTGGCCGCGATCAAGATCGCGAAGTCCACCTCCAAGAAGAAGTTCGACGAGACCGTCGACGTCGTCATGCGCCTCGGTGTCGACCCGCGCAAGGCCGACCAGATGGTGCGCGGCACCGTCAACCTGCCGCACGGAACCGGCAAGACCGCTCGCGTCCTCGTGTTCGCGAACGGTGACAAGGCCGAGGCCGCTCGTGAAGCGGGCGCCGACTTCGTCGGTGGCGACGAGCTCGTCGACAAGGTCAACGGCGGCTGGCTCGACTTCGACGCAGTCGTGGCGACGCCCGACATGATGGGCAAGGTCGGCCGCCTCGGTCGAGTGCTCGGACCCCGCGGCCTCATGCCGAACCCGAAGACCGGCACCGTGACGCCCGATCCGGCCAAGGCCGTGACGGACATCAAGGGCGGCAAGATCGAGTTCCGTGTCGACCGCCACGCCAACCTGCACTTCATCATCGGCAAGGCGTCCTTCACCGAGGCCGCACTCGCGGAGAACTACGCCGCTGCCCTCGAGGAGGTGCTGCGTCTCAAGCCGGCGAGCTCCAAGGGCCGCTACCTGAAGAAGGTCACGGTCTCCACGACGATGGGCCCCGGCGTCCAGGTCGATCCCAACCGGATCCGAAACGTTGCCGGCGAGGACGACTCAGCCGAAGGCTGAGTGCCTCCCAGATCCGAACGAAGGCTCGCTGCCCCTCTGGGGTGGCGGGCCTTCGTGCGTCTGTGGGTCTTCGGGTCTTCGGGTGTTCTGGGGGTTCACATGGCTGTGAGCTGCTCGGCGGCGGCCAGGGCGACGCACACAGCGACGCCGGCCATCGCCGTCTCGACCTCGGCCAGGACCGGGAAGGTCGGCGCCAGGCGGATGTTGCGATCGCGGGGGTCGTTGCCGTGGGGGAAGGACGCCCCGGCGGGCGTCAGGTTGATGCCGGCCTCCTTGGCGAGCGCGACCACGCGGGACGCCGTGTGGTCCAGGACGTCCAGGTTCACGAAGTACCCGCCCGAGGGCCTGGTCCACTCTGCGATCTCCAGGCCCGCCAGGTTGACGCTCAGCGCGTCATGGACCGCTTCGAACTTGGGCGCGATGATCGCGCGGTGCTTGCGCATGTGCTCACGCACGCCCTCGGGGCTCACGAAGAACTCGACGTGACGCTGCTGGTTGACCTTGTCCGGACCGATCGAAGCCATGGCAAGGTGCTGGAGGTACCACGCCTTGTTCGCCTCGGAAGCGGCAAGCACCGCGACCCCTGCGCCGGCGAAGGTCACCTTCGACGTCGAGGCGAACATGATCGGTCGGTCAGGGTGGCCGGAGGCTGCAGCCAGGCTCAGCGCATCAGCGCTCTTCACCTCGTCCTCGGTCAGATGGTGCAGGGCGTAGGCGTTGTCCCAGAAGACTCGGAAGTCCGGCGCTGCGGTCGGCATCGACATCAGCGCCGCAGCGACCTCTTGGGAGCACACCGCCCCCGAGGGGTTCGCGTAGGTGGGCACGATCCAGATGCCCTTCACCGACGGATCGTCCTTGACCAGGCTGGCCACGGCCTCCATGTCCGGACCGTCGGGGGTCATGTCGACGGTGACCATCTCGATGCCGAGGTCTGCCAGCATCGAGAAGTGGCGGTCGTACCCCGGGACCGGGCAGATGAACTTGACGAGCGCCTCGTCCTTCCACGCACGATCGGATCCTGGTCCCCCGTGCAGGACGAGGTCGACGAGTACCTGGTGCATCATCGTGAGGCTGGAGTTCCCCCCGCAGACCACGTGGTCGACCTCGACCCGCAGCAGCTCGGCGAAGATCTCGCGCAGCTCCAGAAGACCCTCGAGCCCGCCGTAGTTGCGCAGGTCCGTGCCGGAGCGGTCCTGCACGCCGGTCGGCAGGGCGAGCAGCGCGTTGGAGAGGTCGAGCTGTTCGCTGGACGGTTTCCCGCGGGTGAGGTCGAGCTTCAGACCTCGAGCCTGCAGTGCGGCGTACTCCTCGCGCTTCTCAGCGAGGAACGACGCAAGGTCCTCGGCGGGCAGGGAGGCGAGCGGGGTGCGGGTCATGGGCCCGATCCTGCCAAAGCCGTGGATGGGCAGCGCAGGCGGTGGGTCTCGCTGGATTTGGCGCGACGGCCGGTTCGCCGTAACGTTCTCCTCGAAACCAGAGACCGCCGGTTGTCGAGCTGTGCATGCAGCTCGTCCGAAGGTGCCGCAGAGATGTGGACGACCCGCGCAGGATTTCAGAGCAGGGCCTGTCCGCAGGTCCACCATCCGCCCTGAGCCTGCGCTCGGGGCGTTCGTCATTCTCGGCGGTTGCCGGGCGACGGTCTCCCAGTCCGGAAGGAGACCCATGGCGCGGGCAGACAGGCAAGCAGCCGTCGAGGAGATCGTTGAGCTTTTCAACGTCGCCGACGGCGCAGTGCTGACCGACTACCGCGGCCTCACCGTCAAGGAGCTGCAGGAACTGCGCCGCTCCCTTGGTGCTGACGCCAACTACGCCGTGGTCAAGAACACGCTGGCCAAGATCGCCGCCAACAAGGTGGACATCTCCGGCTTCGACGACCTCCTGGTCGGCCCCACCGCAATCGCCTTCATCAATGGCGACGTGGTCGAGGCTGCCAAGGGTCTGCGTGACTTTGCCAAGGCACATCCCGCCCTGATCATCAAGGGCGGTGTCCTGGACGGCAACATCCTCGACGCGAAGGAGATCGCCAAGCTGGCCGATCTCGAGTCGCGCGAGGTCCTGTTGGGCAAGCTGGCCGGGGCGCTCCTCGCGTCCCTCAGCCAGGCCGTCTACCTGCTCAACGAGCCGATCGCCAAGGCTGCCCGTCTCGCGGGCGCGCTGCAGGCCAAGGCCGAGCAGGACCCCTCGATCCTCGCAGGTGGTGCTGGTACTCCGGCGCCCGCCGAGGAGGCCCCGGTTGCTGCCGAGGAGACCACGGAGGAGGCCCCCGCAACGGAGGCCGCCGACGAGGCTCCCGAGGCTGCTGCCGAGACCACCGACGCCTGATCCTCAGGCACTGTCCACCACCTGTTACCCGGTCCGGCGCACCAGCGCCGCGGCCACCCGAAAGAAAGGTTCGCATCATGGCGAAGCTCAGCACTGACGAGCTCCTTGAGGCCTTCAAGGAGATGACCCTGATCGAGCTCTCGGAGTTCGTGAAGCAGTTCGAGGACACCTTCGGCGTCACCGCCGCGGCCCCCGTGGCCGTGGCT
>JBAVCA010000091.1:0-13003 GCA_049586475.1 Nocardioides sp. | reverse complement strand
GAGCACGATCGCGGGCGGGAGGCCGGACAGGTCCTCGGCCAGCACCGGTGAGGCATACGGCTCGGACCTGGTTGCCGGATCGGGGAAGTACACCCGACGCACCAGCGACCGCAGCGAGGGCGAGATCATCCCGGGCCCGCTCGGCAGGTCGGAGGCGAGGTCGAGGGCAGGTACGCCGAGGACTTGCAGACGAGGGACGAATGAGTCGGCATCGCGGGCTTGGAGGCACACGGAGGCGGCAAGGCCGCCGCCGCTGGAGAACCCTCCGACGGCCACCGGGGCCTGGGCCGCGATCGCCGCTGCGACGTCGTGGCACTGGTGCTGGGCAACCGGGTAGGCAACATAGGGACCCGTGCGGAAGTCGACGTTGATGACCCGCACGCCGGCCGTGGCCGCGAGGTAGCGGCACCACCAGTCGTCCATCTCCGGATAACGCATCAGCCAGGCGCCACCGTGGAAGTGCACGTAGGCCGGCCCGGTGAGGTCCGGGGTCCCGCTTCCGGGGGTGGCGTACTCGTGCACCGTGACCTTGCCGTGGCGGGTGGGGATGCGTCGCTCGCGCGGCGCCGGCAGGTCGGTGCCGGCGAAGCGCAGGTCCTCGCCGTACCGCACCGTGAAGCGCGCGAAGGCGTGCATGGACATGGCGCTGATTCGGTCGCTGAGCCTCACACGCACTCTTCGGAGCGCCCAGCTGTCCAGATGGCCGTCCAGAAGGTTCTCACCGGCGGCGGCTGCGGTGGACAGCTGCCTTTGCGCGGTTCTGGCAACGGGTGGAGCAGAAACGCCGGGTGCCGTTCTTGGAGGTGTCCACGAAGGAGCGGTCGCACGGATCTGCTGCGCAGATCCCGAGGACTCCGGCCAGGTCGCTCCCGATACAGATGGCGAGCGCCGACGAGATCCCGGCGATCCAACCGATCACCACGCTGTCGTCGCTGCCGTGGAAGTGCAGCCCCCAGCCCTCGGGGCCGCGGTCGAGCTGGGGGCGAGCCCCGGTCCGGAGCAGCAGGTCGTTGACCAGTCGGGCCGCGGCACCGGTCTCCCCGGCAGCACTCGCGACGAAGACGGCTCGCACCGAGTCGGCGTAGGACGCCAGCTCTGCTCCTTCAGCGGGCGTGACCCGGGCGGGGCGGCCTCCCGAGACCAGCACCCGACCGATGGCGTCGGCGCGTTCGGTCCCGTCCGGGACGACCATCGCGTGAGCTCCGTCGAAGCCGGGAGTGACGGCGTTGACAACTCCGACGGCAGCTCCCAGAAGCGCTTCCAAGTGACTGTCGAAACGCATTTGACGAGTTATCTCCATCGTGCGTAGGGTCAGGATAATGACTGTTGAAAAAGTAAAAGACAGTGACAGTGTAGTCCAGGCCACGCGCCGGCGCGACCTTCCGCTCTCCGTCTGGTCCTTGGTGCTGGCCCGCGCCGTGAATCGGCTGGGCGCCTTCACCCTGTCGTTCCTGACCATCGTCCTCGTCGACGAGCTGAAGGCGTCGGTGGCCGCGGCCGGATGGGCGATGGCGGCCTTCGGGCTCGCCACGATCCCCTCCCGGCTTGCCGGGGGTCGATGGGCTGACCGGCTCGGACGAGTGCCCACCATCTGCCTCGGTCTGGTGGGCTGTGCCGGCGCCCAGCTGTGGGTGGCGGGAAGCCCGACGTTCCCGGTGGCCCTGGTCGGCGTGATCCTGCTCGGGCTCTCGTTCGAGCTCTACGAGCCGCCTAGCCAGGCGCTCGTCGCCGACCTGACCACCGACGAGCAGCGCCCACTCGCTTACGGCCTGGTCTCGGCGGCTCTGGCGGCCGCCGGGGCGGGCGCGGGTCTGTTGGCCGTGATGCTGGGCGCGCTCGACCTCCGCTGGTTGCTGGTCGCCGACGCGGCCACCTGCCTGGTCACGGCCGTGATCGTGGCAGTGGTCGTCCGAGACCCAGGAGCACCAGTGACTAGGGGGGACCAGGCCGCTCCAGCGGATCCCTGGCGCGACCGCCGTCTGCTCGCGATGCTCGCCGCCGGGACCGGGTTCGCTCTCGTCTACATGACCATCGTGATCGCCCTGCCCCTGGCCATGTCTGCGCGGGGACTCGCGCCCGAGCGGGCCGGGCTGGTGCTGGCCGTCTGCGCCGTGACCGTCGTGGCGGCGCAGCCTGTGCTGCGGTGCCGACTGCTCGTCGGAGACGGCTTCCGTGCCCTGGCCATCGGATACGTCGTCCTGGCTGCCGGGCTGGTGGCGGCGGCTGCCGCGTCGTCGGTTCTCACCCTGCTCGTCGCCGCCGTGGTGTGGAGCGTGGGCGACCTCCTGCTGATGGGTCATGCCTGGACCATCGTGTCGCGACTGGCGCCGAGCGGCTCGCGCGGCAGCTACCTGGCGGCATACGGCCTGTCCTGGGGTGTCGCCACGGTGGCCGCCCCGGTCCTCGGCACCCAGCTGCTCGCGCATGGTGGACCGGTCGGACTCTGGCTCACGCTCGCCGGTGCTGCGTTCCTGCTCGCCCTGGCCCAGCCTGCGCTGGCGAGGCAGTGCCGAGCCTCCCCGTCGTATGCCGCAGCTCCGGACTAAGTTGTGCCTCATGCGCGCAGCCCAGATCACCACCCTCACCGGTCCCGCTGACATCACCGTGGAGGAGGTCGCCGAACCCGCCGCTGGACCGGACGACGTGCTCCTGGAGGTGCATCGCGTGGGGGTCTCCTTCCCCGATCTCCTGCTGAGCCGTGGGGAGTACCAGCTCAAGCCGGAGGTGCCTTTCGCCCCGGGCGTCGACGTTGCCGGCACCGTCATCAGTGGGCCCGGGTTCACTCCCGGCCAGCGCGTAGCCGGGGTCGGCGGGTTCGGCGGCGCCGCCGAGCTCGCGGTGATCCCGGCGATGTTCACCTTTGCGCTGCCCGACCACATCAGCTTCGACGAGGGTGCTGCGCTGCCGATGAACTACCTCACCGCGGAGTTCGCGCTCTACGAGCGAGCCGGGCTACAGGCCGGGGAGACGGTGCTCGTGCACGGCGCTGCCGGTGGTCTGGGGACGGCGACGATCCAGGTCGCCAAGGGGATGGGGGCGCGGGTCATCGGCGTGGTGAGCACCGAGGAGAAGGCGGAGGTGGCTCGCGCGGCCGGCGCCGACGAGGCAGTCCTGCTCGACGGATTCAAGGACAAGGTCATGGAGCTCACCGGCGGCCTGGGGGTCGACGTCGTCGCCGACATCGTCGGTGGTGACGCGTTCACCGATTCCCTCCGGTGCCTGGGTGCCCAGGGCCGTCTCCTGGTGCTCGGCTTCGCCTCGGGCGCCGGCATCCCTACCGTCAAGGTCAACCGGCTGCTGCTCAACAACGTCGACGTCCGCGGAGTCGGCTGGGGCGCATTTGCGATGGTCCGTCCCGGATACATGCAGGAGCAGTGGTCGCGGCTGGTGCCGATGATGCTGGCCGGCGCAGTCAAGCCCCCCGTCGGCAAGCTCTACGACCTGTCCGAATTCGGTCAGGCCCTGATCGACATGGACGCGCGCAAGACCCTGGGCAAGTCCGTCGTGCGAGTGCGCGCCTGAGTTACCGCTCGGACTCGTCGCGCACCCAGAAACGGGCAATATCCAGATCCAAGCAACCGCTGGAGGCTCCGAGTCAAGTGGCGTACGCTCAGTGCCACTCGGCACGCGTATCGAGGCCTCTGGATGCGCACACTCTCGCTCCCCCATTCCCCTGGCCGAGCGTTGGAAGGAATTGAAATGAAGAACAGTCTTTCTCGTACCGGCGCCCTGGCAGTCGCCGCCGGCCTGGTGCTGATGCCTACCGCCGCCAATGCCGCTGCGCCCGTTGCTCAGTCCACGGCCACCGCGCTGCGGCTGTCCATCGCCGGCTCCGGCGGCGACTCCGGCACGGTGCAGGCCACCAACGATGGTGACAAGCAGACCAAGACCGGCACGGTGGAGCCTCCGATCTCGGTGCTCGGCAACCAGGGACTGCTCAACGTGGGTGCGCTGGTCCAGGACGCCGAGACCTCGGTCGGCGAGGACCGCCGCGGTTCGTCAGAGGCCTGTTCCGGTGTCGCCGGCAACGGCGGCGCTGTCGCCACCGTGGGCGACTCCAACTGCATCACCCCCGGGGAGCCGGTTGGCATCTCGATCGCCAACCTCGACCTCACGGGCGCCGTGCTGATCGATCCCGACTCCGCGCTCGGCGGCCTGGCTCCGCTCAATGCGATCGGCGACCAGCTGGTCGGGCCGATCACCGCTGCGGTGTCCGAGGGCCTTGCTCCGTTCGGCGACGTCGCCCTGGGCGGCACCCTCGGCGCAGTCGAGGCGCGCTGCGCCGCGGTCCCCGGCAGTCTGAGCGGCAACGCCAACATCGTCGACACCGAGCTCGGGCTGACCTTCGCCTCCGCTGGGGTCGACGACCTCGTGCTCGCCAAGCTGCCGGTCAACCCCCCGCCGAACACCAAGGTGATCACCGACCTCGCCGTCGTCATCGACACGATCACGAACGCCGTCGAGGTGCAGCTGAACGACGGCCTCGACGGTCTTGCCGCACCCCTGGCCACCGCTGTCGACCAGGTCCAGACCCAGCTGGTGGACGCCGTGATCGGTCAGATCGCACCGCAGCTCGCGCCGCTGGAGGAGAACTTCCTCGACATCACGCTGAACAAGCAGACGATCGCCGACGGCGCGATCGCGGTGACCGCGATCGACCTGCAGCTGCTGCCGGCCGCCCAGGAGTTCGCGGACGCCTCGCTGGTGGCCGCCGAGATCGCCAACGTCACCTGTGGACCCAACGGTCGCAAGGGTGTCGTCCCGGACCCGGAGCCCACCCCGACCCCCGGTCCCAACCCCGGCCCCGAGGTCCCGACCGTCGTTGACGCCGGTGCCTTCGGACCCGTCAGCTCCGACGGTGGCCCAGGAAGCCCGCTGCTGTGGGGCCTGACCGGTGTGGCGCTCGCCAGCGTCGCCGGTGCCGTCGCAGGGCGGCGCCTGCTGAGCCGATGAGTGGCGGCCGCGGCCTGAGTCTCTTCGACGCCGACCGCTCCCGCGTGGGGATCACCGCTGTCCTGGTGATCCTCCTGGGGGCGCTCGTGCTCGGCATCCTCGATGGCCCGGAGACCAAGGCTCCGCCCTCCGCCTGGGGTGGATCCGGCTCGGCGGTCTCGACCGCTTCTTCCGGTGCCTCCACGACCGGCGGCACTGACGCCCTGCTCGTGCCGACCATCGGTCTGGACGCTCCGATGATCGACATCGCACTGGCACCGACTGGCGTGCTGTCGCCGCCGGAGGACTACACCGAGGTCGGTTACTGGGACGGGAGTGCGACCCCGGGTTCCTCAGCGGGACAGACCGTCATCACCGGTCACACGGTGCACACGGGGGGCGGCGTGATGAACCGGCTCGGCTCCGTCGCCCAGGGCGACCCGCTGCAGGTCCGCTTCGACGGGTCGCTCACTGACTACCGGGTCCGCAAGGTCGTCGTCCTGTCGAAGGCCGAGGTCGCCGAGAAGGCCCAGTCGCTCTTCGGTCAGGACCGGAGGAGCGGCCGCCTGGTGCTGGTCACCTGCACCGACTGGGACGGCGCGGACTACCAGTCCAACATCGTCGTCTTCGCCGACCAGTTCGAGTCCGCCTGACTCACCCGCCGCCCAAATTTGATGCCGAGTCGGCGATTAAACATGCCGACTCGACGTGTTCTGGGGTCGAGTCGGCGACTAAACACGCCGACTCGACCTGAAACTCGGACCCGGAAAAGGGTCGGAGGGTCGGAGTGTTGGGAGGGTCAGAGGGTCTTGAGGGGGTGGATGGCCACCTCGCCGACCAGCAGCGGTCCAGCCACCTCGAAGGCCTTGCCGACGTGCGGCTGGGTCATGTGGGCGTCGAGGTCGGCAGAACTCGCCCACTCCTCGACCGTCACGAACACCCCGGGGGCCCCGGTGGACTCGTAAATCTCGTAGCCCAGGCAGCCGGCGTCACCGCGGGAGGCGGCGGCGAGCTCGGCCAGAGCCTCGGCTGCCTCGGCGGAACGCTCGGGGTCGATCGGGATGGTCGCGATGACCCGCAGGGTCGTGCTCTCGTCACTCATGGGTCCGACAGTAGTACGCCGACCCGGGGGTTAGGCTCGACAAGGTGAGCATTCTCGACGACGCCCGCCAGGGCATGAACCCCGACATCCGCCCCCAGGACGACCTCTTCGGTCACGTCAACGGCCGCTGGCTCGATGAGACCGAGATCCCTGCTGACCGCTCCAGCTGGGGACCCTTCGTGCAGCTGGCCGACACGGCTGAGCAGCACGTGAAGGAGATCATCACCGAGCTCGCCGAGCGCACCGCGAACGGCGATGGAGCCGACCTAGCTGATGCTGCCGACGCCGAGGACGCCCGCAAGATCGGTGACCTGTACGCCTCCTTCATGGACACCGCGGCGATCGACGCCCGGGGCACCGCACCGCTGAAGCCGATGCTGGACGCCGTCGCCTCGCTGCGCGACATCCGGGACCTGGCCGCCTTCCTGGGTGAGTTCGAGCGGATCGGCGGGCACGGAATCTTCGGCTCCCACGTCGACACCGACGCCCGGGACTCCGACCGTTACCTCCTCCACCTCTCCCAAGGCGGTCTCGGCCTGCCCGACGAGTCCTACTACCGCGACCCCAAGTTCGCCGCCCAGCGCGAGAAGTACGTCGCCTACCTCACCGACCTGCTCGCCCTGGGGGGTCACGACGATCCGGCCGGAGCAGCCCTGACGGTCCTGGCCATCGACAAGAACCTCGCGATCGGGCACTGGGCGCGCGCCGATACCCGCGACGTCCAGAAGACCTACAACCTGCTGACGCACGACGAGCTCGTCGCGCTGTGCCCGGCCTTCGACTGGGACGCCTACGTCACCAACCTGGCGGGGCCCGATGTCTCGCCCGCCTCGATCCTTGCTGAGGTCGTCGTCGGTCAGCCGTCGTTCTTCGAGCACCTCTCGGTGGTGCTGAGCGAGGTACCGCTGGCCGATCTCCGGGCCTGGCTGCTCAGCCACATCCTGCGCGCCAACGCGGCCTACCTGACCGACGACTTCGTCGAGATCAACTTCGACTTCTACGGGCGGACCCTCAATGGCACGCCGGAGCTCCGTGCGCGATGGAAGCGCGCGGTGTCCTTCGTGCAGGGTGCAGTGGGTGAGGCCGTCGGGAAGGAGTACGTGGCGCGCCACTTCCCGCCGACGTCCAAGGCCCTGATGGACGACCTGGTCGCCAATCTGCTCGCCGCCTACCACGTCTCGATCGAGGCGCTGGACTGGATGACCGAGGAGACCAAGGAGCGTGCCTATGCCAAGCTCGCGACCTTCCGACCCAAGATCGGCTACCCCGAGAAGTTCCGTGACTACTCGGCGCTCGAGGTCCGCCCCGACGACCTGCTCGCCAACGTGCACGCCGCCTCGGCGTTCGCCACCGACCGCGAGCTGGCCAAGATCGGTGCTCCCGTCGACCGCGACGAGTGGTTCATGCTTCCGCAGACCGTCAACGCCTACTACAACCCCGGCACCAACGAGATCTGCTTCCCGGCCGGCATCCTGCAGAAGCCGTTCTTCAGCCCCGATGCGCACCCGGCCGAGAACTACGGCGGCATCGGCGCGGTGATCGGGCACGAGATCGGCCACGGATTCGACGACCAGGGAGCCCAGTACGACGGTCTGGGGAACCTCAACGACTGGTGGACCGCTGAGGACAAGGCCGCCTTCGAGGTGAAGTCCGACGCGCTCATCAAGCAGTACGACGCCTTCTCGCCGCGGGCGCTGCCCGGGGAGCACGTCAACGGTTCGCTCACGGTCGGCGAGAACATCGGCGACCTCGGCGGTCTGACGATCGGGCACAAGGCCTACGTCATCTCGACCGACGGGACAGCGAGTACCGAGGACCGTGCCAAGGTCTTCCTCAACTGGGCGTTCGTGTGGCGCACCAAGCGGCGCAAGGAGCAGGAGCAGCAGTACCTCACCATCGACCCGCACAGCCCGCCGGAGTTCCGGGGCAACATCGTGCGCAACCTCGACGAGTTCCACGAGGTCTTCGACACCGTCGAGGGCGACGGGTTGTGGCTGGATCCGAGCGAGCGCGTGCGGATCTGGTAGCGCCCACGCGCGCAGGCCCGTCGCGGAGGCAGCGGGCCTGCGCGCGTTGGCCTGTCCTGCCCGAGGGCAGGCCAACGGCTATCGCGGGCAGATCAGCCCAGCGTGCGGTGATCCGCGGCGTCCAGACGTCGCGCAAGCTCGGTGGCGATCCCGCGCAGCACGGCAGGGTGCTTGGAGATCAGGGCCTCGAACTCACGCGGACCGATCACCAGGACCTCCATGTCGGTCGAGGACGTGACGGTGGCGCTGCGCTTCAACGTGGCGTCCAGCAGCGACATCTCTCCGATCGCGGTCCCGGGTCCGACGGTGTTGACGACCGTGCCGTCCACCGTCACGGTGGCCTCGCCCGAGACGATCACGAAGGCCTCGCGGCCCGAGCCGCCGGCGGCGATCAAGGTGTGCCCGGCAGCCACGTGGACCTGGTCGACCAGGCTGGCGATGTGCTTGAGCTCCTTGGGAGAGCAGCGGGAGAACAGCGAGACCTGCGCAAGCAGTTCGACCTTCGAGTCACGTGCCATGTTGGCCTCCTGAGAATGTCATCGAGAGGAGCGGGGCCCCTGGGTGTCGCCGAACGTACCGCAATCGCGTGCTCCGGTCACCCGTCTTGGGAAGTGATCGGGAGCGCCGAGGGCGAGGTCGGCGGCCCCTGATAGACACGACGACATGAGTCCCCCCAGCTCGCAGCTGCCGACCGACGTGCCGGTCCGCGACCGCGCCGAGGCCCACCTGCGTGCCTTGGTGGGCCGCGATGATGTGGAGTTGCGAGAGGACCAGTGGACCGCGATCGAGGCGCTGGCCGTCGGTCGTCGCCGCGCCCTGGTCGTCCAGCGCACCGGGTGGGGCAAGTCTGCGGTCTACTTCGTCGCCACCCTCCTCCTGCGCGAGCAAGGAGCTGGTCCGACGGTGATCGTCTCACCGCTGCTCGCGCTGATGCGCAACCAGATCGAGGCCGCCCAGCGGGCCGGGATCCGTGCGGTCACGATCAACTCCACCAACCTGGAGCAGTGGCAGGAGACCCATCGAGCGATCAACGCCGGCGAGGTCGACGTCCTGCTCGTGAGTCCCGAACGCCTCAACAACCCGGGCTTCCGAGACGAGGTCCTGCCTCGTCTCGCCGCTACCTGTGGGCTGCTCGTGGTCGACGAGGCGCACTGCATCAGCGACTGGGGCCACGACTTCCGACCGGACTACCGCCGCATCCGCACCCTGCTCGGCGAGCTGCCGGACGGCATCCCGGTCCTGGCGACGACAGCCACTGCCAACACCCGCGTGACCACCGACGTCTCGGAGCAGATGGGCGAGGACACGCTCGTGCTGCGAGGCTCGTTGGACCGCGAGTCCCTCCGGCTCGGCGTCGTACGGCTCAAGACGGCGCAGCAACGACTCGCCTGGCTTGCCGACCACCTGGCCGAGCAGCCGGGGTCGGGCATCGTCTACTGCCTCACCGTTGCCGCGACCCAGGAGGTGGCCGACTACTTGCGCTCGCGCGGGCACCGGGTCGAGGCCTACTCGGGACAGACTGAGACCACCGAGCGCCAAGCGCTCGAAGGTGCGCTGATCCGCGGCGAGGTGAAGGCGCTGGTCGCGACCAGCGCGCTCGGGATGGGCTTCGATGCCACGCTGGGGTTCGTGGTCAACCTGGGCGCCCCCGGGTCCCCGGTCTCCTACTACCAACAGGTCGGACGCGCGGGTCGCGGCACCGATGAGGCGACCGTGGTTCTGCTGCCGGCGCTGGAGGACCGGGACATCTGGGCCTACTTCGGCTCCCTTGCCTTTCCCCCCGAGGCGCAGGTGCGCCAGACGCTCGAGGTGCTGCAGACGGAGGGTCGCGCGCTCGGGACCGCGGCCCTGGAGACCCACGTCGAGCTCAGCCGGACCCGCCTGGAGCAGATGCTCAAGGTGCTCGACGTCGACGGCGCCGTACGCCGCGTCCGCGGCGGCTGGGAGGCGACCGGTCAGGCATGGAGCTATGACGAGGACCGCTACCGCCGGGTGCGCGAGGCTCGAGAGCGTGAGCAGCAGGCGATGCTCGACTACCTGGGCACCGACAGGTGTCGGATGCGCTACCTGCGTGAGCAACTCGACGACCCGGACGCCGTCGACTGCGGACGCTGCGACAACTGTGGGGGGCTGAGCCTCGACGTGTCGGTGTCGGACGCCGCGGTCTCGGAGGCCGAGGAACGGCTGGGCCGTCCGGGAGTGGTCATCGAGCCGCGCAAGATGTGGCCCAGCGGGCTCTCCTCGATGGGGATCAGCCTCAGTGGCAAGATCAAGGCCGGCGCCGCCGAGGGCCGCGCGGTTGCGCGGCTCACCGACCTCGGCCACGGCCAGGCCTTGCGCGAGCTCTTCCGCGACAGCACGCCCGACGCGGCAGTCCCACCCGGCCTGGTGCGCGCGGTCGTGGAGGTGCTCGGCGACTGGCGCCCGCAGGTCGACGCGATCGTCGTGGTGGAGTCCGATCGCCACGCCACGCTGACGGCTGACTTTGCCGACGGCCTCTCCCGCTACCTGAAGAAGCCGGTGCTCGGCCGCTACGCGATCGTCGACCCCGACGTCCAGCCAGGTCAGGGAGCCATGAACTCGGCGCAGCGGGTGGCCGCCGTGGGCCGTCGGTGCTCGCTCACCCTCGATGGCGACGTCTCCGGCGCCTCGGTGCTGCTGGTCGATGACCAGGTGATCACCGGTTGGACGATGACCCGCGCGGCCGTCGCGCTGCGCGAGGCGGGCGCCTCGGCGGTGCTTCCACTGGCGTTGGCCACCCAGACGTAGCGCTTCGCGGGCGGCTGATGACGGAGCGCGTGCGGTGACGGACCGGGCCGGGAGGCTCATCAGTGTCCGCCGCCTAGGCTCGGCTCCATGCGCTTCGGCATCACCATCCTCACCGACCTCCCCTGGGCGCAGGCTCGACCGCTCTGGCAAGCGTCCGAGGAGATGGGCTTCGACCACGCCTGGACCTATGACCACCTGGTCTGGGGAGGGCTGCCCGCGGCGCCCTGGACGACCGCCACGCCGGTGCTCGGCGCCGCTGCCGCGGTCACCGACAGGATCGGGCTCGGCACGCTCGTCGCCTCGCCCAACTTCCGCCATCCCTACCTGCTCTTCCGCGACGCCCAGGCCCTCGAAGACCTGAGCGACGGGCGTTTCCTGCTCGGACTGGGCACCGGTGGCAACCTCGACGCCGACCTCTTGGGCGAGGAGGCGCTGAGCGTGGGAGAGCGGGTCGACCGCTTCCAGGAATTCGTCGACCTGCTGCTCAGGCTTCGTGCCGAGGACGACGTCACCGCCTCCGGGAGATGGTTCTCCACTGCGGGTGCCCGCACCCTTCCGCCGCTTCGGCGCACGCCGTACGTCGTGGCGGCCAACGGCCCACGGTCGCTGCGCTACGCCGCCCGCGTCGGCGACGGTTGGGTCACGACCGGGCCCACGGTCGACACCGTCGAGGCATGGTTCGCCGGACTCGAGAAGGCTCGCCAGGTCTACGAAGCCGAGCTGAGCGCGCTGGGGAGGATCGGGGACGACCTACCGCGCTACCTCCTGCTCGACTCGGCCCCGCACCTCTCGGCGGTGGGACGGGTGTCGCTGTCGAGCGTCGACTTCTTCACCGAGCTCGTGGGACGCGCTGGGCAGCTCGGCTTCACTGACGTGGTGACCCACTGGCCGCGCACCGACGAGCCGTATGCCGCCTCGACCGACGTCCTCGAGGCCGTGGCGCGGGACGTGATCCCGGCTCTTCAGGCCAGCTGAGGCACCAGCGGCGCCGTCCGGCCCGCCCCCAGGACGGGCCGGACGAAGCTGCTGTGCTCGTGAGACCGCTGCTCCCGGCCTGCCCCCATGACAGGCCGGTGGCGGCTCCACCCTGGATCGGGCGACGGCGTCAGCGACTCAACGACGCAGCCGGGCGTCGGGTTACGCCCGGGTACCGACAGCTCGGGGTGCTTGTCGTCGAGCCCTTCCACCGGCGGCCTGGGAGGATGGTGGGATGACGCGGCGTGTGTACCTCCACATCGGGGCGCCGAAGACCGGCACGACGGCTGTCCAGACGCGGTTGCACCGCAACGCCGACTCCCTCCTGAAGAAGGGACTGCTGGTGCCCCGGGCCGCGCGAGGTCCTCGGCGCAGCGGGCTGGCGCTCCGGGCGGCACTGGAGCTGACCGACCTTCGGCTGGGCCAGGACCCGGCCGCCATCGAGGGTTCCTGGCGCGAGCTGGTGGACCAGGTCGTGGCCCACGACGGCACGGTCGTGATCAGCCACGAGGCTTTCGTCCGCTGTGACGAGACCGCGGTGGCGAGCGTGGTCGCCGCGCTGGGGGCAGGCGCCGAGCTGCACGTCCTCTACACCGCGCGCGACCTCGGCAAGCAGCTCGTCTCCGGGTGGTTGGAGGGGTTGAAGAACGGCGGGACCGACGAGCTCGCGACGCACATGGGCAGGGCCCGCACCGGCGAGCTGCCCCTGCGGGCGTCGTTCGACGTCCCGGTGGTGCTGGGCCGCTGGCTGGGTCACCTCCCGGCGGACCGGGTCCACTTGTTGACCGTGCCGGCACCCGGCGGCGACCGCACCTTGCTGTGGCGTCGCTTTGCCGACCTGGTGGGCATCGAGGACGCGTGGGCGCCGAAGGATCCGCCCCGGACCAATGAATCAGTCGGCGTCCCCGAGGCTCAGCTGCTGCTGGCCCTCAACCGAGAGCTCGACGGGAGCAACCGGCGCGGCGGTCCCGACCACAGGATCGTGCGCCGGCTGGTCGTCGCCAGGAGCCTTGTCGGTCGTGAGGGTCCGCGCGTCGAGGTGCCGTCCGAGCATGCGAACTGGCTGCGCGCGGATGTCGAGGCGTGGATCGACTGGCTGACCGTCAGCGGCGTGGACGTCGTGGGCGACCTCGGCGAGCTGCGAGCGGCCGAGGCCGTCGATCCGGGCGCGTGGCCGGATGTCGGGGTACCCCATCCC
>JBAVCA010000090.1:0-4823 GCA_049586475.1 Nocardioides sp. | reverse complement strand
GATCGACCTGACCTGGAGCAGGCCGGTCCCTCAGTGGATGCTGCGGACGCCGCGGGCGCCGAGTCCTCCGACAACCGTGCCGCCGTCGACCCCCCTGACGAAGGAGCTCTCGCTTCCCCAGAGCCTGCACCTGGGTCACCGTCCTGGGCGGACGCCTTCCTCGAGCCCTCCTGGCAGGAGGAACGTTTCGTCCCGCCGCCGCCACCTCCGCTGCCGATGACGACCACCGACCGGCTCATCGCCTGGATCGGCGTCTTCGGATCGCCGGCCCTCCTGCTCGTCATGCTGGTGCTGGGGATCCGACCGCCCAGCCTCGTCAACTACGTGCTGGTGATGGGATTCGTCGGTGGGTTTCTCTACCTGGTGGTGAAGATGAACCGCGAGCCGCGCGACCCCGATGACAACGGCGCCGTGCTCTGATCCTCGCTCGACCCGGATATCAGGTTTGCGCCAGCCCTCACCCGAGCGGGTGCGGATGCGCCGCCCGCGCCAGCAGCGCCGCGCCGATCAGACCGGCCTCAGGTCCGAGCCGCGCCGTCCGGATCTCCGGAACCATCCGGTGCTCAGCACCCACCAGGGCCCGACCGAGCGCGATCCGGGCAGGGTCCAGGAGCCGGTCGCCGGCTGCGGACACGCCGCCGCCCACGACGATCAGCTCCGGGTCGAAGGCCGCCACGAGTCCGGCCAGTCCGATTCCCAACCAGTCCCCCACCGAGGCGAAAGCCTGTCGAGCGACCAGGTCGCCGTCCGTGGCAGCAGCAGTCACCATCGGACCTGTCAGCTGATCGGATCGTCCCTGGCACAGCTCGGTCAAGGCCGTCGGCTGGGACAGCATCTGGGCCCGCGCACAACGCACCAACGCATTGCCCGAGGAGTACTGCTCCCAGCAGCCAAGGCGACCGCACTCGCACTGGCGGCCCTCGGGCACGACCTGCATGTGCCCGAACTCCCCCGCCATCCCGTTGGCTCCGCGAAGCACACGCCCCCCGAGGAGAAGGGCCCCGCCGATGCCGGTCCCCATGGTGACCATGATCGCCGACGATGCCCCGTGGGCGACCCCGAGAAGGCCCTCGGCGTGCGCGGCGCAATTGGCGTCGTTGTCCAGCGTCACCGGCGCGCCCCAGCGCGCGGCGAGTCGGCGGCGCACGTCGTCGCCGGCCCAGGGCAGGTGCGGCGCAAACATCACTCGGTCCCCAGCGCCGTCGACGAAGCCGGCCGCGGCCAGCCCGATCCCCTCCGGCACCCGCCCACCGGCTACTTCCTTGACCGCAAGGGTGAGCACGTCCTCGAGAGCGGCCACGCTCACCAGACGACCGGGCGTCGGACGCGTGGCCGTTCGCACCAGCCTTCCCTCGGGTGTCACCTCGCCGGCCAACACCTTGGTGCCGCCGACGTCGACGCCGATGAGGAAGGTCACGTGGCTCTCTACCTGTTCCGACGTCAGCGACGAGCCAGGTCAGCAGCACCGATGACGCCGGCCTTGTTGCCCAGCGAAGCGGCCCTGACCTCGAGGAACGGCCGGTGTCCGCGTCCGGTGAGCTCACCGACGAACGCCTCGCGAACCGGGTCCAGGAGGAGATCACCAGCCTCGCTCACGCCGCCGCCGATGACGACGGCGCCGGGGTCGAGCACAGCCGCCAGGGAGGCGATGGCCTCACCCAGCCACGTGCCGAGCTCGTGGAGACGGGCGAGGGCAAAAGCGTCCCCCTCCGCCGCGGCAGCGGTGATCAGGGGCCCGTCGATGGCCAGCACGTCGCCACCGGCGCGCGCCAGCAGGTCGGCCGCCTCAGGCGTCCTGGCCTGCGCACGTGCGTCCTTCACCAGCGCGGAGCCACTGGCGTACTGCTCGAGGCAACCGAAGTTGCCACAGCCGCACAGCCGTCCTCCGCGCACGACCCGCAGGTGCCCGATCTCGGCCGCGGCTCCGAAGGCTCCTCGGTAGAGCTCCCCGCTCGCGACGATCCCGCCGCCCACCCCGGTCCCCACGGTGATCATCAGCATGTCATCGACGTCGGCAGCGGCACCGAAGACGAACTCGCCCCAGGCGGCGGCGTTGGCATCGTTCTCCACCACCACGGGCAGGCCCACCCGGTCACCGATCTCGGTGCTCAAGTCCTCGTCGCGCCACGCGATGTTGGGAGCGAACATGACCACCGAGCGGGTTGCGTCGACGTAACCGGCGGCGCCGATGCCGACCGCAGTCACCTCATGGCGTGAAGCGAGCTCGTTGACGAGCTCCGCGACGGCGTCCTCGACGGCCGCGGCGTCGTCGGCTGGGGACTCCACCCGGTGCTCGTCCAAGATCTCGCCCTGCTCGTTCACGATCGCTCCGGCGATCTTGGTACCGCCGATGTCGACGCCGCAGGTCAGGCCCGTGACGGGTGGTCCGGTCGCCGAACGGCGGTCAGATGGCGCAGCTGGTGGCGTCCTCACAGGTCGTCCTCATCATCTGGCTCATCCGGGTCGTCGAGGTCGATGCGCTCCATGCGAGCGCCACGCTCGCCGTCGGAGCCGGGCGGAGGCACCGTCGCCAACAGCCCGACCATTGCCTGGAGGAAGGACGTCGCCGCTCCCGCCAGGTGTGCCTTCACCTCGGGCCTCGTCTGGCGGATGACGTGGACAGTGCGACACAGCGGACAGTAGGTGCACTCAGTGGAGCCGGTGGCCAGATGGGCATTGATCTCCGAGACCGTGGCGGCCGCGTGTCCGGCGAGGTCGCCCAAGCTCTCGCCGAGTCCCGCGCCGACGCCGCCGCGCAGCGCGTCAGGCAACGCGTCCTCGAGCCCGGTGGAGTCGCGAGCCCATTCCGACAGCGCTCCCAACAGCTTGGCGGCCTCCTCGCCCACGCTGCCGACAGCCTCGCCACCAGTGGGTCCAGCATCAGCGGAGCCCGCACCGGTAGGGCCAGGTCGCGCAGGCTCGGGACGGTCGGAGGCGTCGCTTGCCTCGCCCTCGGGGCCGCGGGGGTCACTCACGTCGTTCCTCCTGTCCTGCTGGTGTCGGCTCACGGAATCGGACCCGCAGCTCACCGTCCTCCACCCTCGCTCCGGCGACTCGCAGTCGGGAGAGTCCGGTGGGCAGGGTGAGCAGACGACGGTAGGAGCCTACGGTCACCACGAGCTCCTCGCCGTTGCGGGCGAGCCCGACCTCAGCGCGGCTCACGAATGGAAGCGAGAGGTGCAGCTCCGCCCCCTGGGTCGTCCGGGTGATCGCGAAGGGGCCCGCACCGACCGGTGGAGCCAGCGGATCCGAATCGCCGTACACCTCGTCAGCGAGTTGCTGCAGCGCAGCCACCCCCACCGGCTCGCAGTTGCGATACTCCGAGCGCCAGATCGGGATCCCGGCAAACGACTCCTCCACCTCGGCGAGAACTGCGTCCTGGGCCGTCACCCAGCCGGCGCGCCAGTCGTCGGCGTCGGTGCTCGGGAAGATCCGGTTCGCCACGACCCCGTCGACGCGGTACCCGAAGAGGGACAGGCTCGTATAGCTGCGTCGGGCCTCGGCAAGCACCACGGTCTCCGGCGTCATCACGATCCGCACGCTCGCATTCGGGCCCGACAGTAGGGCGCGCACCTCGTCCAGCTCGGCGTGCAGCCGCTCGATCGCATCGAAGACCGTCCCGCCCGGCATCGGGACGCCAGCCGCCCGGCTCAGGACGGGTCGAAGTGCCTTCATGACGCGCTGCTGCGTCGGGAAGACGCGCTGCATGTACCAGCCCAGGGCTTCTGGGAGCGCGAGCAACCGCAGCGTCTCCGCGGTAGGTGCGCAGTCGACGACGATGACGTCCCACTCATCGGAGAGCGCGTGCAGGCGCAGCTCCAGCAGCGCGAGCACCTCTTCGGCGCCCGGGATGACAGTGAGCTCCTCGGCCGCCACCGGGTCCACGCCTGCCACGTCGAGCACCGAGAGCAGATAGCCCTGGATCTCTGCCCACGACTGCTCGAAACGCAGCTGGGCATCGACCTGCTGGACGAAGAGGTACGGCGCTACCTCGGTCGGTTCGGACCCGACCGGTGCCCCGAACGCATCTGCCAGCGAGTGAGCCGCGTCCGTCGACAGCACGAGGGTGCGGCGTCCGGCCGCAGCAGCGAGCGCCGCGGTTCCGGCCGCGACCGTCGACTTGCCGACCCCACCCTTGCCGGTGAACAGGACGATGCGCACGGGAGCCACGACGAGAGGGATCCAACCCGGCTCAGGCGAGCGACTCGACGCGCTGCTTGAGCCCCTTCAGAGCGGTGTCGATGAGGATCTTCTCGCCCTTGCGCTTGATCAGGCCGATCATCGGGATGGCCACGTCGAGAGCCAGCCGGTAGGTGACCTCGGTCGATCCGCCGACGTCCCTCAGCACGTAGGCGCCGTCCAGGGCTCGCAGCATCTTGCCCTCCACGAGCGTCCAGGTGACCTGGGCGTCGCCGTCCCACTGATAGGCCAGCGTGTACTCATCCTTGATGGGCGAGACATCGAGAGCGAAGAACACTTCCTTCGCCCGGCCGCGGTGATCGCCCTCGCCTGCCGCTCCGGCGTCGAAAGTGCTGACGACGTCGGCGACGGTGACGCCCTTGGCCCACACCGGGTAGGACGCGAAGTCGGCGATGACCGCCATGACCGCGCTAGCGGGTGCGTCGACGACGATCGATGAGGTCGTCTGGTCGGCCATGAGCCACCTCTGGTGTGTTGGGGGTTGGGTGCGACGGTCGCCACATCGGTACCGGGCGCCGCTCGGAGGCTACCGGATCGCGCACAGCGTGATCGCAGGCGTGGGCCGGCGCCGCGCGCGGGCCGCGAGCAGCGGGCTCCGCGCCCGGCGGTAGCGTGCCCTGGTC
>JBAVCA010000089.1:0-2380 GCA_049586475.1 Nocardioides sp. | reverse complement strand
CACCGCAACCGAGGAAGCCCTGGCGGGACGGCCCTGGTCGGCCGACACGGTCGCGGCCGCTGCGCGGGTGCTCGCCACCGAAGGCACCCCGATCGACGATCAACGCGCCAGCGCCGCCTATCGCTCGGCGATGCTCAGCCAGGCGTTGCCGCGCCTCTGGCACGAAGCTCACACCAGCAGTGAGGGGGCACCAGCATGAGCAGCGAACTCTCGCGCCTTCCGGACGGCGAGGTCTCCGTCGGCCTCGACATCGCGCACGAGAGCGCTGCCCTGCACGTCACCGGCGAGGCCCTGTACACCGACGATCTCGTGCACCGCACCCAGGCGGTCCTGCACGCGCACCCGGTCAGCTCACCGCACGCGCACGCCCGCGTCACCGGGCTGCGCCCCGAAGCGGCCCTGGAGGTGCCCGGGGTGGTGCGTGTCCTGACTGCAGCCGACGTGCCCGGCATCAACGACGCCGGCGTCAAGCACGACGAACCGCTGTTCCCCGACGAGGTGATGTTCCACGGTCACGCCGTCTGCTGGGTCCTGGGCGAGACCCTGGAGGCGGCTCGCCGCGGAGCCGCGGCCGTGGAGGTCGACTACGAGCCGCTGCCGGCGATCATCACTGTCCACGAGGCGATCGCGGCCGAGAGCTTTCAGGGCGGACAGCCCAGCGTGGTGCGCGGCGACGTCGAGGCAGCGCTGGACGGGGCTCCTCATGTCTTCAGCGGCGAGATCGACTTCGCCGGCCAGGAGCACTTCTACCTCGAGACCCACTGCTCGCTGGCGCTCATCGACGAGTCAGGCCAGGTGTTCGTGCAGGCGAGCACGCAGCACCCCACTGAGACCCAGGAGATCGTCGCTCACGTGCTCGGCCTGGCCAGCCACGAGGTGACGGTGCAGTGCTTGCGGATGGGAGGGGGCTTCGGGGGCAAGGAGATGCAGCCGCACGGCTTCGCCGCAATCGCCGCACTCGGCGCCCGGCTCACCGGTCGCCCGGTCCGGCTTCGGCTGAGCCGTCAGCAGGACATGATGATGTCGGGCAAGCGTCACGGCTTCGCAGCGCAGTGGCGCGTCGGGTTCGACGACGAGGGCCACCTGCTCGCCCTCGATACGACGCTGACCTCCGACGGGGGCTGGAGCCTCGACCTCTCCGAGCCCGTCCTGGCCCGCGCCCTGTGCCACGTCGACAACGCCTACTGGGTGCCCCACGTGCGGCTCAACGGCCGTGTCGCGCGCACCCACAAGACGTCCCAGACCGCCTTCCGCGGCTTCGGCGGTCCGCAGGGAATGCTCGTGATCGAGGACCTCCTCGGTCGCTGCGCGCCGCTGCTGGGCATCGAGGCGCGCGAGCTGCGACGCCGCAACTTCTATTCCGATGATCAGGAGACGCCGTACGGCCAGCCGGTGCGGCACGCACACCGGCTCGCCGCGGCCTGGGACCAGCTCGTCGCGGACGCCGACATCGAGGCGCGGACCACGCAGGTGGCGGAGTTCAACGCCGCGCACGAGCACACCAAGCGTGGCCTGGCGCTGACGCCGGTCAAGTTCGGGATCTCGTTCAACTTCACCGCCTTCAACCAGGCCGGGGCCCTGGTGCACGTCTACAAGGACGGCTCGGTGCTGATCAATCACGGCGGCACCGAGATGGGCCAGGGCCTGCACACCAAGATGCTCCAGGTCGCCGCGACCAGTCTCGGCGTACCCCTCGAGCGGGTGCGGCTCGCGCCGACCCGCACCGACAAGGTCCCCAACACCTCGGCCACCGCAGCGAGCGCGAGCGCCGACCTCAACGGCGGCGCGATCAAGGACGCCTGCGAGCAGATCACGCACCGGCTGCGCGAGTTCGCCGGCGATCGAGACCTGCCCTGGGAGGAGCTGGTCCGGCAGGCGTACTTCTCCCGGGTCCAGCTCTGGGCCGCCGGCTTCTACCGCACCGAGGGCATCCACTGGGACTCCACCACGATGCAGGGCCACCCGTTCAAGTACTTCGCGTACGGCGTCGCCGCGGCCGAGGTGGAGGTCGACGGCTTCACCGGGGCCTACCGCACCCGGCGGGTCGACATCGTGCACGACGTGGGGGACAGCCTCTCGCCGCTGGTCGACGTCGGCCAGGTCGAGGGCGGTTTCCTGCAGGGGGTGGGCTGGCTGACCCTGGAGGACCTGCGTTGGGACGAGTCCGACGGCCCCCACCGCGGCCGGCTCGCGACCCAGTCGGCGAGCACCTACAAGCTGCCCAGCTTCAGCGAGCTGCCCGACGAGCTCAACGTCGCGCTGCTCGAGCGGGCCCACGAGGACGGCGTGGTCTACGGCTCGAAGGCGGTCGGCGAGCCGCCGCTGATGCTGGCGTTCTCGGTGCGTGAGGCGCTGCGCCAGGCCGCGGCCGCGTTCGGAT
>JBAVCA010000088.1:0-6005 GCA_049586475.1 Nocardioides sp. | reverse complement strand
AGCGCTGCGCGCCCACGCCGAGTGGGTGCGCAGCTCGGCGGCGCCGTGGGTGCACCGACGCCTGACCGGCCGGTCCTCGGGTGACGGGCTCAGTCCGCGCTTCCCGACGTACACCCGGGCTCTCACGACGCCTCGTAGCTGACGTCGGTGCCCCTCAGCGTCAGGTGCAGCCCGTCGCTCTCCACGCTGATCTCCTTGAGGGCGACGTCGAACGGGATCCCCTCGAACGACACCGGGGCTCCGAAGATCTCCTCCAGGGCGGGGAGCACCGTCGCAGCGGCTCCCTCAGCGACGGCGAGCGAGAAGTCGGCAAGGCTGAGCGCGCCGCCCACGACCGCCGGCCTCACGGTCAGGCGTGGCGCGATCTCCTGCCCGAGGACGGTGAAGCTGCCGCTGGCGGTGAGCTCACGGGGGCCGTCGTAGGAGAGGTCGATACCCAGCGCCGAGCCGAGGACGGCGTAGGAGAGGACCGCCTCAGCCTGCGCGCGACCAGCTGCGATGCGCGAGAAGTCACGGGAGGTGGACGCGCCGATGAGCACCACGTCCAGCCTCTTCAGACGCATCGCGGCGGGCCCCTCGCCCAGCGGCACGTCACGTGCCATCACCTCGACCCGCTCGTACCGAGAGCTCGCGAGCTGGTCGAGGAAGGGGAACCCGCCGATGCTCACCTCCGGCGCCTCCCGCAGGCCCTGCGAGGACTGCAACGTCGACCCCGCTACCCGTTCGGCGACCAGCGCGCCGCCGCGGTCGAGGCCGAGAGCCAGCAAGGCCAGGACGGTGGCGAGGACGAGGAGCTTCTTCATGGGGTCGATCCTCCCAGGCACCAAGGAACCGGTAGCATTCCGTCTGGCTCGCTCGCGGGCCGTGCGGATGTAGCTCAGCTGGTAGAGCGCGACCTTCCCAAGGTCGATGTCGCGAGTTCGAATCTCGTCATCCGCTCCACGCTCGGACGATCGGCCCGGCCTCGGCAGCCGCGCACACGCCACCCACCTCGGGCCTCGTAGGCTCGACCTGTGGACTTCACCGGTTTCCCCGTCGCAGCGCTCGACTTCTACGACGACCTCGAGGTCGACAACACGAAGTCCTTCTGGGAGGCCCACAAGGACGTCTACGCCGACGCGGTCAAGGCGCCGATGGTGGCGCTCTGCACGGCGTTGGAGCCGGAGTTCGGCCCCGCAAAGATCTTCCGGCCCTACCGCGACGTCCGCTTCGCCAAGGACAAGACGCCGTACAAGAACCATCAAGGAGCCTTCGTCGGCGCCGGTCCGTCGATGGGCTGGTACGTCGAGCTGTCACCGCGCGGGGTCCGGGTAGGCGCCGGCTTCTACGAGGCGAGCGGCGATCGCCTGGCCGCGATCCGCGCTGGCATCGTCGACGACAAGACCGGCCCTGCTCTGCGGCGGGTGCTCGCCAAGGTGGAGAAGGCCGGCTTCGAGATCGGTGGCGAGCAGCTCAAGACCTCGCCGCGCGGTTACGACGCCGACCACCCCCGCATCGGGCTCCTGCGCCACAAGCAGATCATCGCCGGCAAGTCCTACGGCTTCGACAAGGTCATCCACTCCCCCGAGGTCCTCGAGAAAGTGCGTGAGGACTGGCGCACCCTCAAGCCGATGGTCAGCTGGCTGACCCGAGCCGTCGAGGGCGTGCCCGGACCGGCCACCTCGCGGCGCTGAGTCGCCCGCACTCCAGCCACGCCGCGGTGCCACCCCGTCTGAGGGCCGAGGTCTAGCCAGGGGTCGTGAACGTCGCCATCGTTCGCTCGGGCTCCCAGTAGGCCTTCATGGACGCGACCGTGCCGTCGTCGTTGACGACGTAGACCATGACCAAGTCCGTCACCGTGAAGCTCCCGTCGGGGAATGTCGTGGTGATCCGTCCGACATTGGCACAGGTCTTGTGGTGCGCGAAGGAGTCGTTGATCTCGAAGCGGAAGGTCTCGATCGGTGCGATTGCCTGTTCCCAGAAGGCTGAGATCGCGGCATGGCCGCGGTGGCCGTTGCCCTCCGGATCGAACATCGACGGTCCGACCGGGTCCTCGAGCACGGCATCGGGCGCGTAGACGGTGAGCCACTCGGCCAGGTCACCCTTCGCCACCGCCGAGTAGGAGCGTTGCGAAGCAGACCGAGCAGGGTGGGCCTCGTCGGGGGCGTTCCAGATGACAGCGTCGGACGTGATCATGCCCGGCATCCTAGGGGTAAACTAGAACGCGTTCTAGATATTCGGCCGGCGAAGTCGCGTCGCGTTCTCCGCACGCTCACCTGCCGGCGACAGCGTGTGCTCATGCGATCGCCTGACCGCGCTCGGCGAACGCACGCCGGGAGCGGGCCCGGGCCTTGACGTGGCGCCGGAGCGCGAGGTTGGCTCGGATCCGGCCCGGCTTCTCGGACGGGCTGTCTCTCTCGGGAAGGAACGCACCTCGATGGCGCGCGCACGCAGACACCTCCGGCGGTTCACGATCGGGTCGGCCCTCGCCGCCCTCACGTTCGGTGGGCTCAGCCTCACCGCTCCACAAGCAGCCGCGACCGACTGGAGCCGCTGCTTGCAGGGCTCCACCGACACCCAAGCAGCCTTCACGCGGGCCGCCGAGGTCAGCGGGGTGCCGCAGGAGGTGCTGCTGGCGGTGGGCTACCTCGGCTCGCGCTGGAGCCAGCACGACGGCGCCTCGAGCACCTCCGGCGGTTACGGCATCATGCACCTCACCGATCGACCCGTGCGCGCGCAGTCCCCCGCCGCCAAGGGCGACGATGCCGCGAGCTACGCCAGCGGCCTCCCCGACCGCGCCGGGTCGGTGAGCCTGGCCAGCACGATCACCGGTGTCAGCCCCGACCGGCTGCGCAGCGACTCGGTCGCCAACATCTGCGGTGGCGCGGCGGTGCTCGCCTCCTACCAGCCGGACACGACTGCCCAGGACCCCTCCGCCTGGAGCACGGCGATCGCGCTCAGCGCGGGCACCGCCCAGCGCGACGAAGCGCTCGCCTTCGCCGACATGGTCTTCGACGTCATCAACACCGGCGCCACCGAGACCACCGACCTCGGCGACGAGGTCACCCTCGCCGCCAGTCCCGGCGCACGACTCGACACAGCTGCCGTGCAGGACTCCCGGCTCCTGCTCGCGGGCGTGCAGGAGCTCGAGTGCCCCGCGACGATCGAGTGCGACGTGGTCGAGGCCCAGTACCGCAGCACCGGCCCGGCCGCGACGCAGTACGTCAACTACGACCTCGCCGACCGGGAGAAGGACCTCTCGGTCGACTACGTGGTCGTGCACAACACCGAGTGCACCTACGACGTGTGCACCAAGCTCATCACCGGCGAGTCCCAGCCCAACCGGTTCGTCTCCTGGCACTACACCGTGCGCTCCGACGACGGTCACGTCGACCAGCACGTCGCCACCCGCAACGTCGCAGCACATGCCGGCAACTGGTACCTCAACATGCACTCGATCGGGGTCGAGCACGAGGGCATCGCCGCCCAGCCCGGCCAGTGGTACACCGAGGCGCTCTACCGTGCCTCCGCCGAGCTGGTGACGTTCCTCTCGAACAAGCACGGCTTCGAGCTGGACCGCGCCCACGTCGTGGGCCACGAGGAGTTCGGCTCCGCCAACTACAAGTACGACCCCGGCCCCTACTGGGACTGGGAGCACTACATGGAGCTGCTCGACGCCCCGATCCGCCCCGACCGTCGCGGCCAGAGCAAGGTCGTCACGGTCCGACCCGGTTTCACCGACAACGCCCGGACGCTCACCGGGTGCTACGAAGCCGGCGAGCCGTGCCCGACGTTCGGCACCAACTACGTCGAGGTCCGCACCGCGCCCAGCGACGACGCTCCTCTGGTGCAGGGCTCCACCGACCGCGTCTCGGACCGCGACGCGCGGGCCGTCGCCGGACACCGGTTCTACGTCGTCGACAGGGTCGCAGGCTGGCTCAAGGTGTGGTGGGACGGCGCGGAGGGCTGGATCAAGAACTCCCGCGAGGGCTCGAGCGTGGTGCCGTCCCAGGGCGAGGTGGTCGAGGCCTCGGGCCCTGCGACCAACGTCTACGCCCGGGCCTACCCCGAGGCCGCTGCCTACGCGGGCACCCCGGTGCCCTATCAGGGCCAGCCCCTGCTCTACCGGACCGACAACACCACGCCGATCCGGCTCGAGCCCGGCCAGCGATACGTCATCGGCGACAAGACCGTGCCGACGGACTACTACTACGCCAAGTCGATGGACAACTCGCTGGAGGGCGACAAGACCGTCATCCGCGGTGAGCAGGTCTACTACCAGGTGTGGGTCGGGCACCGCTTCGGCTACGTCAAGGCCGAGGACGTCGACGTGCTCCCCGGTAGGTGAGTGGCACGCGGGGGGCCGCGACCGGCCCCTCAGTGTGACTGCCAGGCGTCTTCGTCTGCGGTCAACGAGGTGATCGCCGAGGGGAGCTCGCCGTCGGCGAGCTGCTGGATCGAGACCTGCTCGAAGACCTCGCGCAGCGACCGGCGTGCCGCGATCCAGACGTGCTGCAGCACGTCCGCCGAGTTGTTGTAGCTCACCGCTTCGGGGCGCAGCCCGTAGACCGACACCAACGGACCATCGACGGCTCGGATCACGTCGGCCACCGACACCTCGGTCGCCGGGCGGCCCATCCGCCACCCGCCGGACTGCCCGCGCTGGCTCATCACCACCCCGCTGCGGCGCAGGTCGGCGAGGATCGCCTGGAGGAACCCGTGCGGGATCTCCTGGAGGCGGCCCAGCTCTTCTGCGCTGACCGCCTTGCCGTCCGCGCGCCCAGCCATCTCGATCAGCGCGCGCAGCGCGTAGTCGGACTTGGCGTAGACACGCATGCCCTCATCTTGTCAGAGAACTGCACTTCGTCACTCGACGTACTCATGATCAGCGATGGGGATCACCCCACCGCGCTCTTGCGTCGGGCCAGTGCCCCATTTATGATTAAGTTACTCGTCGGTAGTAACGAGCGGCTGCGCCCCCGGCAGCCCCACCGACAACCCTGAGGCAGCACCCAATGAGAGAGCGGTTTGAGTGATGAGCCACTACAAGACCAACCTGCGCGACATCGAGTTCAACCTCTTCGAGGTGCTCGGCCGCGACGAGGTCCTCGGTACCGGCCCCTTCGGCGAGATCGACAGCGAGACGGCCCGGGCCATCCTGGGCGAGGTCGAGCGTCTCTCCCGTGAGGACCTGGCAGCCTCCTACGAGGACAGCGACCGCAATCCCCCGGTCTTCGATCCGGCCACCAACACCGCACCGATCGGCGAGTCGTTCAAGGCGAGCTACCAGGCCTGGATGGACTCCGAGTACTGGCGCTTGCAGATCAACGAGGACCTCGGCGGCACCCCCGCCCCCTCGAGCCTGGTCTGGGCGATCGGCGAGATGGTGCTCGGCGCCAACGCACCGGTCTGGATGTATGCCGCCGGCCCCGCCTTCGCCGGCGTCGTCCACCGCAACGGCAACGAGCGGGACAAGCGGATCGCGCAGCTGATGGTCGAGAAGCAGTGGGGCGCCACGATGGTGCTCACCGAGCCCGACGCCGGGTCCGACGTCGGAGCCGGCCGCACGAAGGCCACGCTCAACGACGATGGCTCGTGGAACATCGAAGGCGTCAAGCGCTTCATCACCTCTGCCGAGCACGACATGAGCGAGAACATCATGCACCTGGTGCTGGCCCGTCCGGTCGGCATCGACGGTGCGGGCGGACCCGGCACCAAGGGCCTGAGCCTGTTCCTGGTCCCCAAGATCCACTTCGACCACGAGTCCGGCGAGCTGACCGGCGAGCGCAACGGCGCCTACGTGACCAATGTCGAGCACAAGATGGGCATCAAGGTGTCCAACACCTGCGAGGTCACCTTCGGTGACGCCTCCGTCGGCGGCGGCGAGCCTGCCAAGGGCTGGCTGCTCGGCGAGGTGCACGACGGCATCGCGCAGATGTTCCAGGTGATCGAGAACGCCCGGATGATGGTCGGCTCGAAGGCCATCGCCACGCTGTCGACCGGCTACCTCAACGCCCTCGACTACG
>JBAVCA010000087.1:0-2627 GCA_049586475.1 Nocardioides sp. | reverse complement strand
CTTCAAGACCCTGGTGATCCTCGACGAGGTCCACCACGCCGGTGATGCCCTGTCCTGGGGTGAAGGCGTACGCGAGGCGTTCGAGCCGGCTACCCGGCGTCTGGCCCTGACCGGGACGCCGTTCCGCTCCGACGTCAATCCGATCCCGTTCGTCACCTACGCCCCGGCGCCGGAGATCGGCGCCGGCGTCCGGGTCAGCGTCCCGGACTTCACCTACGGCTACGCCGAGGCCCTCGCCGACCACGTGGTGCGCCCGGTGCTCTTCCTGGCCTACTCCGGCGAGATGTCGTGGCGAACGAGCGCCGGCGACGAGATCGCGGCCCGGCTCGGGGAGCCACTCACCAAGGACCTGACCAACCAGGCGCTGCGCACGGCCCTCGACCCGTCCGGGTCGTGGATCCCGTCAGTGCTTGAGGCGGCGGACAAGCGCCTGACGGAGGTGCGTCGCCATGTGCCCGATGCGGGCGGGATGGTCATCGCCACCGACCAGGAGTCGGCCCGCGCCTACGCCAAGATCCTGAAGGCGATCAGCGGTGAGTCGCCGACCGTGGTCCTGTCGGACGAGAAGGGCGCGTCGAAGAAGATCGGCGAGTTCACCACCAGCGAGGCCCGCTGGCTGGTGGCAGTGCGGATGGTGTCCGAGGGCGTTGACGTTCCTCGTCTGGCGGTCGGAGTCTTCGCGACCACGACCTCGACCCCACTTTTCTTCGCCCAGGCGATCGGGCGTTTCGTGCGCGCTCGGACCCGCGGTGAGTCGGCCTCGATCTTCCTGCCGTCGGTCCCGACGCTGCTCAGCCACGCCTCCGAGATGGAGCTCGCGCGCGACCACGTCCTGGGGCGCCGGATCACCGACGAGGACGACATCTTCGCCGCTGAGAAGGAGTTGATGGCCCAAGCCGAGGCGGGTGCGGGCGACGGAGACAGCGACGAGGGGCTGCCGTTCGAGGCGCTGGGTTCCGAGGCCAGCTTCGACCACGTGCTCTACGACGGTGACCAGTACGGCTCCGCCGAGGAGATGGACTTCCTCGGCATCCCCGGGCTGCTCGAGCCCGGCCAGATGCGCGAGCTCCTGCAGCACCGCACCAGCGAGAGTGCCAAGGCGCAGGCCCGCAAGGCTGCTCGGGGCGGCGAGGCTTCGGCCGCCGACACGGTGCAGGAGGTGTCCACCCACGAACAGCTCGCGGTGCTGCGCCGTGAGCTGAACGGCCTGGTCGGCGCCTGGAACCACCGCACCGGTCAGCCGCACGGGGTCACCCACGCCGCGCTTCGCAAGGAGTGCGGCGGCCCGGCCTCGGCCGTCGCCAACGCCGCCCAGCTGCGCGCCCGGATCGACGCCGTCCGCACGTGGGCGGTCAAGAAGTCGTCCTAGAGCACGGCTTCGAGGAGCGGGAGCACGCGATAGGGCACCTGGGTGGCCAGCGCCATCACGGTCGAGGCACGCTGCACTCCCTCGATCGCGAGCACCGTGTCGATCACCCGCTGCAGGTCGGAGTTGGAGCGGGAGACCACCCGGCACCACAGGTCGCCGGCGCCGGTGATCGTGCAGGCCTCGAGCACCTCCGGGATCGTGGCGAGCTGCGCAGCGACGCTCTCGTGGCCGGCGCCCTGACTGATCTCGAGGGTGAGGAAGGCCGTCACGCCGAAGCCCAGGGCGGCCGGGGACAGGTCCGGGCCCCATCCGGTGATGACCCCGGAGGAGGCCAGCTTGTCCAGGCGCGCCTGGACGGTGCCGCGAGCGACGCCGAGTCGGCGCGACGCCTCCAGGACCCCCACCCTCGGCTCGGACGCGAACAGGGTGATCAGGTTGCGGTCCATCTCGTCCATGCAGAGCCTCGCTGATAGGCAGATTGTCCAGTCGCTCAACGTACTGTTGCACAGATTGTCGCGCTAGGTGACGCTGGCGAGATGACTTTGACTCCTGACGAGCTCCGTGCCGACCTGACTCTCGACCAGCTCAAGGAGCTGGTCGGCCTGGTGGAGTACGACGCCAGCCGCGACCCGTTCCCGGTCACCGCGATGGACGCCATCTGCTTCGTCGTCGGCAACGCGACTCAGACCGCGACCTTCTACCAGCTCGCGCTGGGCATGGAGCTCGAGGCCTACCGCGGCCCCGAGAACGGTCTGCGCGACGCGAAGGTCTTCGTGCTGCGCTCGGGGAGCGCTCGCTTCGTCTTCGCCGGAGGGGTGACCCCTGACAGCCCGCTGCACGAGCACCACAGCAAGCACGGGGACGGGGTCGTCGACCTCGCTCTCGAGGTGCCGGACGTCGACCGATGCATCGAGCACGCTCGCTCGGTCGGCGCCACGATCCTCGACGAGCCCTACGAGATCTCGGACGAGCACGGCACCGTGCGAATGGCCGCGATCGCCACCTACGGTGAGACCCGGCACACGCTGGTCGACCGCTCGCGCTACACCGGCCCCTACCTGCCCGGATTCGTCGCCCGCTCCAGCAGCGTGACCCGCCGCGAGGGCCAGCCCAAGCGTCTCTTCCAGGCCGTCGACCACTGCGTGGGCAACGTCGAGATCGGCAAGATGGACGAGTGGGTGACCTTCTACAACAAGGTCATGGGCTTCACCAACATGGCCGAGTTCATCGGGGACGACATCGCCACCGACTACTCCGC
>JBAVCA010000086.1:0-2104 GCA_049586475.1 Nocardioides sp. | reverse complement strand
GCCGGATGAAGCCGCCGTTCGGGATCGCCCAGATCGGCAAGTCCTTCCGCAACGAGATCACCCCCGGCAACTTCATCTTCCGCACCCGCGAGTTCGAGCAGATGGAGATGGAGTTCTTCGTCAAGCCCGGCGAGGACGAGGAGTGGCACCAGTACTGGATCGACGAGCGCACCAAGTGGTACGTCGACCTCGGGATCGACCCCGAGAACCTGCGCCACTACGAGCACGCCGCTGAAAAGCTCAGCCACTACTCCAAGCGCACCGTCGACATCGAGTACCGCTTCGGCTTCGCAGGCTCGGAGTGGGGCGAGCTCGAGGGAGTGGCCAACCGCACCGACTTCGATCTCTCAACGCATGCCAAGCACTCCGGCAAGGACCTGAGCTACTACGACCAGGCCAACAACGAGCGCTACCTGCCCTACGTCATCGAACCAGCGGCCGGGCTCTCCCGCAGCCTGATGACGTTCCTCGTCGACGCCTACTCCGAGGACGAGGCGCCCAACACCAAGGGCGGCGTCGACAAGCGCACCGTGCTGCGCCTCGACAAGCGTCTCGCGCCGGTGAAGGTGGCGGTGCTTCCGCTGAGTCGCAACGCTGATCTCTCGCCGAAGGCCAAGGCGCTGGCTGCCGAGCTGCGCCGCAACTGGAACATCGAGTTCGACGACGCGGGCGCGATCGGGAAGCGCTACCGCCGCCAGGACGAGATCGGGACGCCGTACTGCGTCACGGTCGACTTCGAGACCATCGACGACAACGCCGTGACCGTCCGCGAGCGCGACACGATGCAGCAGGAGCGGATCAGCCTCGAGGGCATCTCGACATACTTCGCCGAGCGGTTGCTGGGGTGCTGAGGTGCCCACCCGACCGACTGCCCTGACCGGAGCCGTCCTCTCGCTCGTCCTGCTCGCCACGGCGTGCGGAGGCGGCGGAAGCCCGCCGACGGAGCTGCCGGCGACCAGCAGCGCGACGTCGCCCAGTGCCGCGCCCGAAGCCTCGACGCCCCCAGGGTCCGGGTACCTACCGGTGCCGGGAGATGTGACGCTGACCGAGGGCGGCGCGATGCTCGAGCTGAGGGACACCGCAGTGGTTGCCTGGGAGCCCCGGCAGGGACTGGTGGGTGTGCTCGAGGTGACGGTGACCCGCATCGACCAGACCACGGTCCAGGCGTCGCTGGCCGGGTTCGACCTGGAGGGCGACGAGCAACGGTCGACGCCCTACTTCGTCAAGACGCGCGTGACCAACGTTGGCGACACCGACCTCGGAGGTCGTCAGGTGCCGCTGTACCTGCTCACCTCGCAGGGGGTGTTGATCGCCCCGACCGGAGTGGCGCGCGACTTCGCGAACTGTCCGGACTCGCTGTTCCCCGACGTGTTCGCGCCCGGGGACACGAGCACGTCCTGCCTCATCTTCTTGGCCCCCGAGGGTTCGCAGGCGCAGTCCATCACGTTCCGCCCGCCCGAGGGCGTCATCCCGTTGCAGTGGCGTGGCAAGGTGACCGACCTCGGCAAGAGCGGCAAGAAGTCGAGCGGAAAGCGGGGCAGGAAGCGGTGACCGGCGGGCTGACCCTCGGATCGGTGCACGTCGACACCCCGGTGGTCCTCGCACCGATGGCCGGGATCACCAACGCGGCCTACCGGCGGCTGTGCGCCGAGCAGGGGGCCGGCCTCTATGTCTGCGAGATGATCACCTCCCGTGGCCTGGTCGAGCGTGACGCGACGACGCTGAAGATGCTGGTCTTCGACGATCTCGAGACGGTTCGCTCGGTCCAGCTCTACGGCACCGACCCGGTCTACGTGGGAAAGGCCGTCGAGATCCTCTGCGCGGAGTTCGGGGTGGCCCACATCGACCTGAACTTCGGCTGCCCGGTGCCGAAGGTGACCCGCAAGGGCGGGGGAGGGGCGTTGCCGTGGAAGCGCAACCTGCTCGGACAGATCCTGGAGCACGCGGTGGCGGCCGCGGCTCCCTTCGATGTGCCGGTCACCATCAAGACCCGCAAGGGGCTCGATGACGACCACCTGACCTACCTCGACGCCGGACGGATCGCGGAGGAGTCAGGGTGTGCCGCGGTCGCCCTGCACGGACGCACGGTGGCGCAGGCCTACTC